>JAUYAJ010000085.1 GCA_030693565.1 Rubrivivax sp. | reverse complement strand
GCCGTGGCGCTCGCCCGCGGCTTCGGGCAGGCGCGGCAGCCGGGCGCGCGTGCGCAGCGCCTGCAACACCAGCAGCGGACTCAGCGCGAGTTTGAGCGCCAGTGACATAGCGTCAATCGAACTTGGAAAAGTCGGGCTTGCGCTTCTGGAAGAAGGCCTGGAAGGCTTCCATCGCCTCCGGGCTGCGCAGCCGCTTGGCGAACAGTTCGCCTTCGCTGCGAATGGTTTGCAGGATGGCCTGGCGCTGCGGCGCGCGCAGCAGTTGCTTGGCTTCGCGCACGGCGCCCGGCGGCAGGCTGTTGAAACGCTCGGCGACCCGGCGCGCGTGGCCGACCACTTCGGCCGCCGGCAGCACCGCATTGGCCAGGCCGCAGTCGACCGCCTCGGCGCCGGTGAAGGGGTCGCCAAGCAGCAGTTTCTCGGCCGCACGCGCCTGCCCCATCAGCTGCGGCAGCAGCAGGCTGGACGCGTATTCGGGGACCAGGCCCAGACTGACGAAAGGCATCGCCAGCCGCGCTTCGTCGCTGACGTAGACGAAGTCGCAGTGCAGCAGCATCGTGGTGCCGATGCCGATGGCCGCGCCCGTCACCGCGGCCACCACCGGCTTGTCGCATTCGAGCAGCGCGCGCATGAACAGGAACACCGGCGAGTCCATCGCGTCGCTGCCCTGGCCGGGCGGGCGCGCCATGAAGTCTTCGATGTCGTTGCCCGAGGTGAAGACGCCGGGCTGGCCGGTGATCAACACCGCGCGCACGGCGCTGTCGGCCACCGCGCCGCGCAGCGCATCCGTCATCGCCTGGTACATCGCGACGGTGAGCGCGTTCTTCTTCTCCGGGCGCGCGATCTCTATCGTGGCCACGCCATTCAGGGTGGCGGTCTTGATGCTCATGCGGGGTGCTCCGTCAAACCAGTTCGAAGATGCCGGCCGCGCCCTGGCCCATGCCGACGCACATCGTCACCATGCCGTACTTCAGCTGGTGGCGGCGCATGGCGTGGATCGCAGTGGCCGCGCGGATCGCGCCGGTGGCACCCAGCGGGTGGCCGAGCGCGATCGCACCGCCCATCGGGTTGACCTTGGCCGGGTCGAGGCCGACGGTCTGGATCACCGCCAGCGCCTGCGCGGCGAAGGCTTCGTTGAGCTCGATCCAGCCCAGGTCATCCAGCTTGATTCCGGCGTGGCGCAGCGCCACCGGGATCGCCTCGATCGGGCCGATGCCCATGATCTCGGGCGCCACGCCGCGGATCGCGAAGCTGACGAAGCGCGCCAGCGGCGTCAGGCCGAACTGCTGGACGGCTTTGCCGCTGGCCAGGATCAGCGCGCCGGCGCCGTCGCTGGTCTGGCTGCTGTTGCCGGCGGTCACGCTGCCAAATCCGGTGGGCTTGCCCGCCGGGTCAAGCCGTGCAGCGAACACCGGCCGCAGCTTGGCCAGGCCTTCGAGCGAGGTGTCGGGCCGCGCGCCTTCGTCGAGCTCGACGGTGCGTGTCTTCGTGCCCACTTCACCAGTGGCCAGGTTGGGGAAGCGCTCGACGATGTCGATCGGCGTCATCTCGGCCTTGAACTCGCCGGCCGCCATCGCCGCCAGCGCGCGCTGGTGCGATTGCAGCGCGAACGCGTCCTGCGCCTCGCGGGGCACCTTCCACTGCG
>JAUYAJ010000084.1 GCA_030693565.1 Rubrivivax sp. | reverse complement strand
CGCCAGTGCCGGTGCGGGCGCCACCGCAGCGCCAGCGCGACCCGACGACGGGAACGCCAGCCAGCGCAGCAACACCATGGTCAGCGCCCCGTACTCGTCGCTCATCAGGCTGAGTTCGGCGCGGCCGTGGATGACGATGCTGTACAGCAGCTGGGTCTCATCGGGCGCCATCAGCGCGGCCAGCCGGCGGGCGTCGTCGGCACCCGGGTCGCTGGCGTCGAGCGCCCCCGGCACCGCCTGCTCGACCGCCATCTGCTGCGCCAGCGTCGCCATCTCTTCCAGCGTCGCCGCCGCCGACAGCCCCAGGCCGCGCAGCCCGTCCACCGCCGCCAGCACCGCCGGCCCGTCGCGCGCGGCCAAAGCCTCGACCAGCGTGCGCGCATGGCTGCGGTCGACCGCGCCCAGCATCGCCCGCACCACCGCTTCGTCGAGCCGGCCGCCGCCGTAGGCAATGGCCTGGTCGGTGAGCGAAAGCCCATCCCGCATCGAGCCGCGCGCGGCGCGCGACAGCAACCGCAGCGCGCCGTCGTCGCTGGGCACGGATTCGGCCGCCAGCACCTGGGCCAGGTGGGCGCGCACCACTTCGGGCGCCATAGGCCGCAGGTTGAACTGCAGGCAGCGGCTCAGCACCGTGGGCAGCATCTTCTCGGGGTCGGTGGTGGCGAGCACGAACTTGAGGTACTCGGGCGGCTCTTCCAGCGTCTTGAGCAGCGCGTTGAAGGCGTCCTTGGTGAGCTGGTGCGCCTCGTCGATCATGAAGACCTTGAAGCGGCCGACGCCGGGCTTGTAGGCCGCGCGTTCGATGAGGTCGCGGATCTCGTCGATGCTGCGGTTGCTGGCGGCGTCGAGCTCGATGTAGTCCAGGTAGCGGTCGGCGTCGATCTCGGTGCAGGCGCTGCAGACGCCGCAGGGGCGCGCTGTGATGCCGCCTTTGCCGTCGGCGCCGGTGCAGTTCAGGCTCTTGGCCAGGATGCGCGACACCGTGGTCTTGCCGATGCCGCGGGTGCCGGTGAACAGGTAGGCGTGGTGCAGCCGCTGCTGTTCGAGCGCGTTCGTCAGCGCACGCACGACATGCTCCTGCCCAACCATCTGCTCGAAGCTGCGCGGACGGTACTTGCGGGCCAGGACGACATAACTCATGGGCTCATTCTACGGGCGGGGCTTGCCACGCCGCGGCCGCCCGGGGGCCGATAATCGCCACCATGCAGCACCCCGACCCCTCCCCCGCCGCCACCCCGCTGACCTATGAGCAGTCGGGCGTCAACTACGACTTGATCGACCCGCTGAAGGTGGCCGCGCAGCGCGCCGCCGCCGCCACCGCCGGCCACCTGACAGCGCACGGCTTCAGCGAAGTCAGCGCCTCACGCGGTGAATCGGCCTATGTCGTCGACGTCGGCCCCTTCTACCTGGCCAGCATCGTCGAATGCCTGGGCTCAAAGGCCTTGGTGGCCGACGAGATGCAGCGCCTGACCGGACGCAGCTTCTACGCCGGCATCGCTCAAGACACAATCGCGATGGCGGTCAACGACCTCATCACCGTCGGCGCCACGCCGCTGGTGGTGCAGGCTTACTGGGCCGCCGGCGGCAGCGACTGGTTTGCCGACGACGAACGAGCCCAAGCCCTGGTGGCGGGCTGGAAACAGGCCTGCGACACCTGCGGCGTGGCCTGGGGCGGTGGCGAAACGCCGGCGCTGGCCGGCATCGTCGAAAGCGGCCGCATCGACCTGGCCGCCGCCTGCACCGGCATCGTGCAGCCCAAGAGCCGGCTCTCGCTGGGCGAACGCCTGGGCCCGGGCGACGCCATCGTGCTGCTGGCGTCCAGCGGCATCCACGCCAACGGCCTGAGCCTGGCGCGCAAGCTGGTCGAGCGCCTGCCCGAGGGGTACATGACCCACCTGCCCGACGCCCAGCAGACTTATGGCGAGGCTCTGCTCGCGCCCACGGTGCTGTATTCGCCCGTCACCGAGGCCTTGCACCGCGCCGGCATCACGCCGCATTACGCCGCCAACATCACCGGCCACGGCTGGCGCAAGCTGCTGCGCCACCCGTCAGCGCACACCTACCGCATCGACGCCGTGCCGCCGGTGCCGCCGGTGCTGAAGTTCATCCAGCAGCAAGCCCAGCTGGACGACTTCGAGGCCTACGGCACGCTCAACATGGGGGTCGGTTTTGCCCTCTTCGTCGCCGCCGCAGACGCCGAGCGCACCGCCGAGGTGGCGCGCGAGCAAGGCATTGGCGCGGTGGTGGCCGGCCGCGTCGAGGCCGGGCCCAAGCGCCTGATCATCGAGCCGCTGGGCATCGAATACGGCGACGACGCGCTGCAGTTGCGCTGAGCCAGCGGCGGGCCGGAACCCGGGCCGCGGCTCGCCTACAATCACCGGTGACGGGCCTCCCCGCATGGAAGCGCGGCCAACCGGGTCAGGTGGGGAACCAAGCAGCCCTAACCGTTGTGACCAGTGCCGGGGTCAGGCTCGTCACCTTCATGCCCTGCACCAGGGCCATCGCCAGCGCAGGCCTCAGCCGCGCTCGGCCTGCTTGAAGGCCATCACCGCCTGATTGCGCAAGGTGCGCAGCAGCGAAAGTTCCTTCTCGTCGATCTGCAGGCTGCCCGGCTCGCCTTTGTCGGCATAGATCAAGCCAAAGGGCGCGCCCTTCATCGTGATCGGCAGCAGCAGAAAGGCCGGCGCGCCAATGCCTTGGCGGTACCAGGCCGGCAGCCGCTCGGCGAGTCCGCCGGCACTGGTGTCGGCGATCAAGGTGTCCAGGCCCTTGATGCAGACGGCGGCGAAGAGGTCGACCGCGCCGCTGGGCTTCAACGGCACCCGAAAGGCCCTGCTGACGGTGTCGGCGGCGTCGCCGAGGCCGAAGCGGCCGGTCATCATGTTGGTCTTGGGGTCGCGCAGGCAGAAGACGACGCGACGGAATTGCAGCGCCCGGTGCATGGTGTCCAGCACCCGGTGCAAGACCTGGTTGAGCTGCATGTGATCGCCCACCAGGCTGTTGGTGATGTCCTCGATGCCGGCGGCCAGCAGGTCCGCCGGTGCACGCTCGCTGTCGAGGTCGACGCGTCCGATCACCACCGTGTCCTGGTCGCCAGCGCCAGCGCCAGCGCCAGCGCCAGCCGACGCCGAATCGCCAGCCGTCAAGGTCACCATCAATCGCCTGGACTTGGCGTCGGCCGCCAGCTGCAATCCCATCGCCAGCGCCAGCTGGGTCAAACGTTCGCGCGCACGCTCGGTGGCGGCGCTGATCTCGGCCACCGACATGCCCAGCGCCGGTGCGTACTGCAGCGCCATCGAACGAAGCCGGGGGCCGAGCTGGGCGGCGTCGCTGTCGAGCATCAGATCGGTCAGCAGGTTGGCGGCGCGGCCGAGCCAGCGCTGGCGCTCGACACCGGCTTCGAGCCGGCGCCCCGGCACGTCGCCCAGCGGCGTGCGCATGCAGCGCTGCAGGTTGTCTGGCAGGCCCCAGGATCTGGCAACGCCGATGCCCAGGTCTTGCAGACTGATGCCGAGCACGCGCAGCGCGGCGGCGTCGCGCGCCACCAGCGTCTCGGCGGCGCTGCCGAGCTGGCTGCGGATCTGCTGCGCTTCCTCGGGGAAGTAGTACTCGACCAGCAAGCGGCCCAGGCTCTGGAACATCGAGCCCAGGAAGGCCTCTTCGCCTTCGCGCGCCACCGGCGTCAGCTCGCCGGCCAGCGTGCCCGCCATCAGCGAGCGCAGGAACTCTTCCTTGAGATGGGCGGCCTGCGACTTGTCCTTCATGTGCTCAAGCAGCACCAGCGACAAGGCGAGGTTGCGGATGCCGGCAAAGCCCACCAGCGCGACGGCGCGCGAAATCGTGCTCACGCCGCCGCCGGCGGCCTGGCTGAATTGCGCCGAGTTGACCATGCGCAGCAGCTTGTTCGTCAGCGCCACGTCCTTGAGCACTTCGGTCGACAGGCTGGCCAGGCTCTCGGTGTCCGAGGTCGCGATTTTCTGGATCCGCACCACCGACTCCGACAGCGCCGGAAAGTCGGTCTTGTGGCGCATGCGCCGCAGCAGGAAGTCCAGCGTGCCTTTGCCGCTGGCCCCGGCGTCGGGTGTTCCCTGCGGGTGCAGCCAGGCGGTCAAGGCCGCGTGCATGGCGCGGGCGCCGTCGTAGCGCTGCGCCGGGTCGCGCGCCAGCGCGCGCTGGACGATGCCGCGCAAGTTGTCGTCGACTTCGGCCTGCGCCGGCAGCATCAGGTCCTCGCGCTGGACGCGCAGCACAGCGCGCATCGGGTCGCGCTCGTCGAGCAGCGGCTGCCCGGCCAGCAACTCGCCGAGCAGCACGCCGGCAGCAAAGACATCCATCACCGGCGCCGGCGCTTCGCCTCGGGCCGCTTCGGGCGACATATAGCCCGGGGTGCCGACGATGCGGCCGTCGCTGCGCCCGGCGACCCGGGCGGCGATGCCGAAGTCCATCACGCGCGGTCGGCCATCGGTGCCGAGCAAGATGTTCGACGGCTTGAGGTCGCGGTGCACGATGCCCTGGGCATGGGCGGCGGCCAGCGCATCGAGCACGCCCAGCATCAACTCGACCGCCTCGCGCGCAGCCAGCGGCCCGCGTCCCTTGCGGGACTCGGCCAGCGTCGGCCCGTCGACAAACTCGAACACCAGGTAGGGCTGATTGCCGGCCTGATCGGCCTCGAAGACGGGAACGATGTTCGGGTGGGTGAGCCGGCTGACCGCCCGCGCCTCGTCCAGCCACTCGTGCACCGCAGCACTGTCGGCGCTCGGATCGAGCAGCTTGACGGCGACGCTGCGGTCCAGCCGCGGGTCATGGGCGAGCCACACGGTGGCTTGGGCGCCGCGGCCCAGCAAGCGTTCGAGCTCGAAGCGACCCAGCTGGCGCGTGGCAACCACCGCCGCCTTCATGCCACCGGCCTCTCGGCGCGCTGACGCAAGCCGCCGGCAGCCGCTGCCTTGGGCGGCAAGGGATCGAGCTCAGCGGCCACCGTGCCAGTGAACTGCGGCGTTGCCTGCGGGTGCAAGGCCGCCTGCAGGTCGCGCAGGCTCAGGCCCAGCGGCCGACCGTAGCGCTGGACGACGCGCTGCAAGGCCGCCTGCGCCTGCGCGGCCGGCAGCGCCTGGCTGTCGATGACTTCGTTGGCGCAACTGCCGACCAGCCGCAGCAAGTCGTCGTCGCCGTCGCTGGCACGCACCGGTGTGGCCAGCGGCAGCCGGCGGATCATCGCCAGCACGCTGTCGTCGAAACCCAGATGGCGGGCCACGGCGGCGCCGATGGCTTCGGTGTCGGCGCCGATGACGGCGAACGACGCCCCTTCCTCGCTCATGCCGGGTTCGTCGGGTTCGCCGGCACGCGGCGCTGGCGCCGGCTGCATCAGGCGCTGGATCTGCGCCGCTTCGTCGGCGAAGTGGTACTGCACCACCAGCCGCCCCAGGCTTTGCAGCAAGGTGATCAGGTAGACGACTTCGGCGTCGTAGCCCGCCGGGCGCAGCGCCAGCGCCACCTCGCCGGCGCGCTTGACACGTTGCACCAGCCGCTCCAGCGCCAGCGCCGCCGGTTCGGCCAGCGGGCCCGGCCATGGGCGCAGCGTCAGCGCCGCGCGGCGCACACCGTCCAGGCCCAGCATGGCGATGGCCCGCCGCACCGTCAGCACCGGTCCGCTGCCGACCGCCTGGGCGTTGCGAACCTGGGCACTGTTGACGGCGCGCAGCATCTCGAAGGCCAGCGCAATGTCTTGCAGCACGACCTCGGCCAGCTCGAAAGTGCGCTGGCGATCCATCAAGGCCAGCCGGGCGGCGCGCTGCGCCGCGCCGGGCGACGACGGCAGCACGCCAGCGCTGCGCAGGCGGTCTTGCAGCAGCGCCAGCGGTCCGCCGCCGGCCGCCGACTCGGTCTGCAACCAGCCTTCAAGGGCGCGCTGCAGCGTGCGGGCGTTGCGGTAGCGCTGGCGCTCCTGGCGATCGGTGGCGCGGTTGACGATGGCGCGCAAGGCTTCAGGAATGGGCTGCGGCGTGTCCCAGGGCAGGCGCACGAGCTCACGGCCCAGCGGCGTCATCGCCTGCACCACGCGGCCGAGGTCGGCCTCGTCGATCGGTGGCTTGCCGCACAAAGCCTGGTGCAGCACCAGGCCGAGCATGAGGACGTCGCGCTCGGCGGCGTCGCGCTGGGCCCGCAAGGCGACCGGCTCGACGCCGGACCCGCCCGCCGGGCCGTTCACTTCGGCGGCCACTTCCAGGCCGGCCAAGCGCGCCACGCCCTGGTCGTTCACCAGCAGCATGTAGGTTTGCAAGTCACCATGGGCGGCGCCCGCTTCATGGGCAAAGGCCGTGCCTTGCAGCGCCTGGATCAGCAGTGCAGCCGACTCGGCGCCGGGCAGACCTTTGCTGCCCAGGCGTTCGCGCAGCGTCGCGCTGTCATCGGCGTCGTAGGCAGCGAACGGCCAGCCGTCCTGGACGCCCGACTCGATCACCGGCGCCAGGTTCGGGTGGTTCAGCCGAGCGGCCTTGCGCAAGCCCTGCTTCCAGTGCTCCAGCGCGTCGCTGCCGGCCGGCTGCTCCCGCGGCAGCACCAGCATCAAGTCCTGCCCGGTACGCGGGTCGGCCACCATCCAGGCCATCGTGCGCTCGCTCTTGCCCAGCAGGCGCAGCAACTGGAAGCGCCCGAACATGCGCACCGCCGCCGCGCGGGGCGCGGCAGCTGCGGGGTCGGGACGCGAAGCGGGTGACATAGCACGCTCATTGCAACCTGCCCGCGGCCGCCGTGATGCACCGAACAGGAAGACGAAGCAAGGCCAGTTCAGGGACGCTTCGGCACGCCCGGTGGCGCTTTGTGTCAGAATTTGCAGGCATTCTCCAACGCCCGAAGCGGTGACGCCCCATGAGCAGCGAACTGATCAAACACATCACCGACGCGTCTTTCGACACCGACGTCCTGAAAGCCGACAAGCCGGTCCTGGTGGACTACTGGGCCGAATGGTGCGGCCCCTGCAAGATGATCGCCCCCATCCTCGACGAAGTTTCGAAGGACTACGGCGACCGCCTGCAGGTCACCAAGATGAACGTCGACGAGAACCGCGACGTGCCCGCCAAGTACGGTATTCGCGGCATCCCGACGCTGATGCTTTTCAAGGCCGGCGAGCTGACCGCGACCAAGGTCGGCGCGCTGTCGAAGTCGCAGCTGACGGCATTTCTCGACGGTCATCTATAATTCGGTCCGTCAGGCAGGCAGAGCTGCGGCCACGAGCCGCTTCTGCCGCCGGATCGATTCGCCACCACGCCCCGATCTCGCCGCCAGCGCTTTGTGATTGGCGGGCCACCAGTCCGGTGGCGCGTGGATTCGGCTCCCCCTCCCAGCGTTCCGCCGCTTCGTCGCGCACAGCACCATCGTGCGCCCGACCGACCGGCCGCAGCCAACGGGAGCCGAATGACCGGTGACGCCCTTGGCGCGGCGTCGCATTCTCCCGAGGGTGTCCACCCATGCATCTGTCAGAACTGAAGGCGCAGCACGTCTCCGAGCTCATCAAGATGGGCGAAGCGCTGGAGATCGAGAACGTCGCCCGCCTGCGCAAGCAGGAGCTGATGTTCGCGATCATGAAGAAGCGCGCCAAAGGCGGCGAGCAGGTATTCGGCGACGGCGTCCTCGAAGTGCTGCCCGACGGCTTCGGCTTCCTGCGCTCGATCGAGGCCAGCTACATGGCGTCGACCGACGACATCTACCTGAGCCCGAGCCAGATCCGGCGCTTCAACCTCCACACCGGCGACATGGTCGAAGGTGAGGTGCGCGTGCCCAAGGACGGTGAACGCTACTTCGCGCTGGTCAAGGTCGACCGCGTCAACGGCGCCACGCCCGAGGAGAGCAAGCACAAGATCATGTTCGAGAACTTGACGCCCTTGTTCCCCAAGGAGCAGTTCAAGCTCGAGCGCGACATCAAGAGCGAAGAGAACATCACCAGCCGCATCATCGACCTGATCGCGCCGATCGGCAAAGGCCAGCGCGCGCTGCTGGTGGCCCAGCCCAAGACGGGCAAGACGGTGATGATGCAGCACCTGGCGCATGCCATCGTCGCCAACCACCCCGAGGTCCACCTGATCGTCCTGCTGGTCGACGAGCGGCCCGAGGAAGTGACCGAAATGCTGCGCACCGTGCGCGGCGAGGTCATCAGTTCGACCTTCGACGAGCCGGCGGCCCGCCATGTGCAGGTGGCCGAGATGGTGATCGAGCGCGCCAAGCGCCTGGTCGAGCTGAAGAAGGACGTCGTCATCCTGCTCGACAGCATCACCCGGCTGGCGCGCGCCTACAACAACGTCTTGCCGTCCAGCGGCAAGGTGCTGACCGGCGGCGTCGATGCCAATGCGCTGCAGCGGCCCAAGCGCTTCTTCGGCGCTGCGCGCAACGTCGAGGAAGGCGGTTCGCTGACGATCATCGGCACCGCGCTGATCGACACCGGCAGCCGCATGGACGAGGTGATCTACGAAGAGTTCAAGGGCACCGGCAACTGCGAGATCCACCTCGACCGCCGGATGGCCGAAAAGCGCGTCTACCCGTCGATCCTGATCAACAAGACGGGCACCCGGCGCGAAGAACTGCTGCTCAAGCCGGAGATCCTGCAAAAGAGCTGGATCCTGCGCAAGCTGCTCTACCCGATGGACGAAATCGAGGCGATGGAGTTCATTCTCGAGAAGATGAAGGCGACGAAGAACAATCTCGACTTCTTCGACATGATGCGCCGCGGCGGTTGATCCGCTGCGCCGTCTATAATTTCGGGTTTTTCGCCCCCCAGGCAAGTGCATCCCGTCCGGCGTCGCCGTTTCGGGTGTGGCTACCGCAACCGCCAAGAAGGCAATGAGGCTCCCATGAAAGAAGGCATCCATCCCAGCTATCGCGAAGTCTGCTTCGTCGATCTGTCCAACGGTTTCAAGTTCGTCACGCGCTCGTGCCTGCAGACGAAGGAAACGATCAAGATGGAAGACGGCCGCGAACTGCCGCTGATGAAGGTCGAAGCCACCAGCGAGACCCATCCCTTCTACACCGGCACCCAGAAGAGCATCGACAACCTGGGCGGTCGCGTCGAGAAGTTCCGCAACAAGTTCGCACGCGTCGGCCTCAAGAAGACCGTCGCCCCGACCTGAACACGCAGGCTCGCGAGCCCGCGGGGACAAAAAAGGCAGCCTCGGCTGCCTTTTTTTCGGCCGCGCCGGCCGCCCCACCCGCTCGGGCATCATCAGCACCGTGAGCAGCAGCCCGACACCGGCCCTCGTCACGCTGCGCGGCGCGCGGCGGTTGCCGCGGCTGGCACTGCTGATCTTCTGCGCCGCCTATGTGCTGCCCGGCACGGTCGATCGTGATCCCTGGCGCAGCGCCGATGTCACCGCCTTCGGCCAGATGGTGGCGATGGCCGAAGGCCGCACCGACTGGCTCGCGCCGGCGCTCGGCGGCGTGCCCGCCGACGCGGCTTTGCTGCCGCACTGGCTCGGTGCCGCCTTCATCGCGCTGTTGTCGCCGCTG
>JAUYAJ010000069.1 GCA_030693565.1 Rubrivivax sp. | reverse complement strand
TTGTAGACCAGGCGGCGGAACGCCGTGCTGTGCACGATGCGGTCGCAGTCGCGCTGGTGCTCGGTGCGGGGCGGCGCCGGCGGTTCGGGGATGCGCCGGCCGCGGCTGCGCTGCGGGTCGCAGGCCCAGGGTGCGTACAGGCCGGAATTCACGCCGCCGCGCCGTGCGCCAGCAGCACCTCGCGCACCAGCGCGTCGGGCGCGCTGCGCACGCCGGCCCGGCCCAGCGCCTCGATGACGACGAAGCGGATCTCGCCCGCTTCGGCCTTCTTGTCCAGCCGCATCAGCTCGAGGTAGCGCGCTGTCGGCAGTGCCGGCGCCCGCACCGGCAGCCCGGCGCGTTCGATCAAGCCGCGCAGGCGGTCGACGAATGACGCCGGCATCAAGCCCAGCCGCGACGACAGCTCGCTGGCCAGCACCATGCCGCAGCCGACGGCTTCGCCGTGCAGCCATTCGCCGAAGCCCAGGCCGGCTTCGATGGCATGGCCGAAGGTGTGGCCGAAGTTGAGGATGGCGCGCAGGCCTTGCTCACGTTCGTCGGCGCCGACGACGGCGGCCTTGATCTCGCACGAGCGCTGCACCGCATGGGCGAGCGCGCTGCGGTCGCGCCGGCGCAAGGCGTCCAGGTGGGTCTCGATCCAGGCCAGGAAGTCGGCGTCGGCGATCGGGCCGTACTTGATGACCTCGGCCAGACCGGCGCTGAGTTCACGATCGGGCAGGCTGTCCAGCGTCGCCAGGTCGCAGATCACGCGCTGCGGCTGGTAGAAGGCGCCGATCAGGTTCTTGCCCAGCGGGTGGTTGATGGCGGTCTTGCCGCCGACCGACGAGTCGACCTGCGCCAGCAGCGTGGTCGGCACCTGGACGAAGGGCACGCCGCGCATGTAGCAAGCGGCGGCGAAGCCCGCCATGTCGCCGACGACACCGCCGCCGAGCGCGAAGATCACCGTCTTGCGGTCACTGCCGCTGCCGAGCAGGCGGTCGAAGATCAGGTTCAGTGTCGGCCAGTCTTTGTGGGTCTCGCCATCGGGCAGGGCCAGCAGGTCGACATGGCGGTAATGGGGCGCGATCGCACGCTGCAGCGCCGGCGCGTACAGCGCAGCGACGGTGGTGTTGGTGACGATCAGCGCCTGCGCCGCCGGCGGCAGGCCTTGCCAGGCGGCGGCATCGGCCAGCAGGCCGGCGCCGATCAGGATCTCGTAGTGGCCGCCGGGGGTGGCCACCGGGACGGTGGTGGTGGCGTCGGTTGTCATCGGCGCCGAGTGTACGGCGATGCTGCTATCAGCCGGCCGATGCGGCGTCGATCGGCGACGGCACCTGGCCCGGGTCGACCAGGCCGGCCAGCTCCAGTTGCATCAACACCATGCTCAGCATGCCGGGCACCGACGGGCGCGCGGTTTCGACGACGAAGTGCGCCGTGCGCCGGTACAGCGGGTCACGCTCGCGGAACAGCTCGCGCAGCCGGCGCAACGGGTCGGCCACTTGCAGCAGCGGGCGCTGGGTGTCGTGGCGCAGGCGGCGGAACAGCTCTTCAGGCGTCGAGCGCAGGTAGAAGACATGACCGTTTGAATGCAGGGCGTCGCGGTTCGACGGCCGCAGCACGGCGCCGCCGCCGGTGGCCAGCACGCCGTGGGGCCGCGCGCTCAGCTCGGCGATGACGTCTTGCTCGAGGTCACGAAAGCGGTCCTCGCCCTCGCGCTCGAAGTACTCACGCACGGGCATGCCGACGCGGTGCTCGATCTCGCTGTCGCTGTCGGCGAAGGGCAGGCCGAGCTGGCGCGCCAGATGGCGCCCGACGGTGGACTTGCCACTGCCGGGCATGCCGACGAACGAGATCCTCACGGACAAGTCGTTGGGCGGGCGCCGTCGACCACGTTGATGGCAACCGTGGTGCCGGTGCCGCTGGGCGAGCGGAAGCTGACGAAGATCACGCCTGAGCTGACGAGTGGATCGGTGAAGGTATAGGCCACCGCCGCGGCCGAGGCCTCGGTGGTGCTGGCCACCGGCGAGCCGCCGCCGAGCACGACGGCCAGACCGGTGGTCGGCGTGGTGGCGGTGATGGTGGTGCCGGCGGCCATCGGGTTCAGGCGCGGCGGCAAGGCCAGCGAGACGCTGCCGGGGTTGGCGTCGGCGACGATGAAACTCAGCGTGCCCGAGCGGCCGCCATACCAGGTGTCGCCGGCAACCTGGGTGAACACCGCCGTCTGCGTCGGCGACGGTCCGATCTGCAGCGTCAGCTTGCTGCAGGTGTTGGCCAGGCCCGACGTGCTGGCCCACAGCGGCCGCCCGGCCGAGGTCGACAGCACCGTCTCGGTGGCACGCCGCACATAGACCTGGCCGGCGCCGCTCCAGTTGCCGCTGCAAGTGCCGGGCACCGACGGAATGCTGGGGTCGAGGTTGAGCAGCGGGTTGGTGATCGCTGCGCAGGCCGAGGCGTTGTTGATCGTCAGCGGCAGGAATTCGTCGACGCTGGCGTCGTAGCTGCCGTCGAAGTTGCGGTCCTTGAAGATGTTGCCCAGGTCCTGGAAGGGTTCGCCGGCGTCCCACTGGTTGTTGCCGTTGAGGTCGATGAACGACTCCTCGCCGAGCGCGTAGGCGGTGATCGTGACGCGGCCGTCGATCGGCCGCGGCTCGGCGGAGACGAAGTTGGCCGTCGTGCGGGCGATGCCGCTGACCAACTGGGTCTGCTTGATGGCCTCGACCTGGCCGCCTTCGGCGACGAAGTTGATCGACGTGCCAGCGGGCACCGGGTTGCTGCTGCGGTCGGCGGCGATGATCTGGTAGGTGTTGACCGTGCCGTCGATGTTGTAGCCCTCGATGTTCTTCGTCCCCTGCGAGAGCGAGAAGTTGAGCTGCGATGGCAGGCCGATGGCGACGCCCAGGTTGCTGGAGACGGTGGCGATGGCAGTGCCCTGCAGCTTGGCACTGATGCGCACCGGCGTCGGCAGCGTGCCGGAGTTGACGCGCACCGAGACCCGGCCATTGGCGTTCGAGGTCTGCGTGAAGGGGTTGGCCGACGGCGGGTCGATCGACTCGACACCGCGACCTTCCATCGTCACCCCACCAGCGCCGGTTTGCAGGCGCAACTCGACGACCTGGCCGGGCAGCGGATTGCTGGCCCGGTCGCGCACTTCGAAGGTCACTTCCGACGACTGACCGAGTCCGGCGCCTTGCAGGTAGATCACCTCGGGCGTGGCCGAAATGAAAGCCAGGCTGGACACCGCCGGCGAGGCGATCGGCAGCGACAGCGTGCGCGACTGCGCGGTGCCGATGATGGTGGCGGTCAACACGTCGTTCGCACGCTGCGCGCCGCATTGTTCGTCCTTGTACTGCAGCGTCACCGATGCGGTGGTGGCGCTGAAGGTCGACGGCGACAGCGTCGCCTTGCCTTCGGTGACGCACGGCGAGCTGACGCTGATCTGCACCGGCGAGCCGACGCTGGCGCCGCTGATGCCCAGCGTCAGACTGGTCTGACCGTAGGCGCCCAGCGCCGGCACCGCCGAGCTGAAGCTGTCGATGGTGACGTTGCTGGCCTGGACCTGGAAGCCGGCGATCGCGCGCAGCGCGGTGCCGGCCAGGCTGGCGGTGGCGACGACTTCGTCGGCGCCGGCGCCAGCGACGCTGGCCGGCACCAGGGTGACGACGGCGTGGCCGTCGACGTTGGTCAGTGCAGTGGCGACGTTGGTCTGTGCCAGCGCGCGCGCGACGCTGAAGCTGACCACCTGGCCGGCGACGGCCTGACCGCGCGTGTCCTTCAGCGTCGCAGTGACGACGGCTGGCGCCGCCGAGTTGACCGAACTGCTGCTCAGCGCAATGGTCAATGTCGGCAGCGCCGCGGTGCCGCCGGTGCCGCCGCCGGTGCCACCACCGGTGCCGCCACTGCCGCTGCCGCCGAAGGGCGAGTCACCGGTGCTGCCGCCACCACCGCCACAGGCGGCCAGCGTCAGCAAGGCCAGCGTCGAGAGAAGGCGTTTCAATGTGATCATGTTCTGCATTCCTGCGGCAGTCCGTCGGGCTGCGGGCCAGTGCGGCGCAGCCGGTGCGCGTTCAACGGGCCGACGAGCGGTCGGTGACGATCTTCGGCGTGATGAAGATGAGCAGCTCGGTCTTGTTCGTGCTGCGTTCGGTGTTCCTGAACAAGTGGCCCAGCACCGGGATATCGCCCAGCAAGGGCACCTTGTTGACCGCATTGCGTTCGGTCTGGGTGAAGATGCCGCCGATGACGACGGTGCCGCCGTTTTCCACCAGCACCTGGGTCTTGACGTGCTTGGTGTCGATGGCAAAGCCGGCCACGGTGCTGCGGCCGACGCTGTCCTTGTTGACCGAGACGTCGAGGATGACGTTGCCCTCGGGCGTGATCTGCGGCGTCACCTCGAGCTTGAGGTTGGCTTTGCGGAACTGGATCGCCGTGGCGCCGCTGGAGGTGGCGGTCTGGTAGGGCAGTTCCTCGCCTTGCTCGATCAAGGCCTTGACCTGGTCGGCGGTGACGACGCGTGGGCTGGAGACGATCTTGCCCTTGCCTTCGGCTTCCAGCGCCGACAGCTCCAGGTTCAGGAAGCGCCCGGCGGTGGAGCTGAACAGCGAGAGAGCGAAATTCGCCGCCGCGCCGCCACCGAGACGGCTGGTGTTGGCCGGCAGGTTGACGAACTGGGTGTTGCTGAAGTCCACCGACGGGCTCTGGCCGGTCTGGGCACCGATGGCGGCGTAGTTGCCGCCGACGCTGATGCCGGAGTTGGGCAGGCCGTTGCCAGCCACTCGCAGGTCGGAGCCACCGAGCTTGACGCCCAGCGAGCGGCCGAAGGTGTCGTCGGCCTCGACGATGCGGGCCTCGATCAGCACCTGGCGCACCGGGATGTCGATCTTGGCGATCAGCTGCTGGATCTCTTCGAGCTTGCTCGGGATGTCGGAGACGAAGAGTTGGTTGGTGCGCTGCTCGAAGAGCACGCTGCCACGCGCTGACAGGATGCGGGCGGCCTGACCACCACCGCCACCGCCGCCCTGCGCCAGCGATTGGCCGCTGAGGCCCTTGGCGAGGTCTTCGGCCTTGGTGTAGTTGAGCTGGAACGACTGCGTGCGCAGCGGTTCGAGTTCAGCGACCTTCTTCTTCGCTTCCAGGTCGAGCTGTTCCTTGGCGGCCAGTTCGTCCTTGGGTGCGATCCACAGCACGTTGCCGGACTTGCGCACGCCCAGGCCTTTGCTCTGCAGAATGATGTCCAGCGCCTGGTCCCAGGGCACGTCCTTGAGCCTCAGCGTGACATTGCCAGTGACGGTGTCGCTGGTGACGACGTTGAAGTTGGTGAAGTCGGCAATCACCTGCAGCAATGCCCGCACCTCGATGTTCTGGAAGTTCAGGCTCAGCTTCTCGCCCTGGAAGCCGACGCCCTGGGTCAGCTTGTTGGCGTCGATCTGCAGCGGCCGCACCTCGAGCACGAACTGGTTGTCGCTCTGGTAGGCGCTGTGCTCCCAGGCGCCGCCGGGCTCGACGACCATGCGCACGCGGTCGCCGTTCTGGAACGTGGAGACGCTGCGCACCGGGGTGCCGAAATCGGTGACATCCAGGCGCCGGCGCAGTGCGTCGGGCAGGGTCGAGCGCAGGAAGTCGACCACCAGGGTCTGACCTTGCTGGCGGATGTCGACGCCGACCTGGGTGCTGGGCAAGCCGACGATGATGCGGCCGGCGCCGTCGCTGCCGCGGCGGAAGTCGATCTCGCGCAAGCCCATGGACTCGCTGTTCTGCGCGGGCGCGAACTGCACCGGCTGGTCGGCCGCGGCCAGCGCCGGCGCGCTGACGTCGAGCACCAGCAGCAGCGTCTTGCCTTGCAACTGGGCGCGGTAACTTGAGGCCTGCTTCAGGCTCAGCACCAGGCGTGTGCGCTCGCCCGACTGGGCGACACTGACGCTGCGCACATTGCCTTGGTTGATCTCGACCATGTTGCGGCCGATGGCGTTGCCGACCCCGGGCAGGTCGATGGCGATGCGCGGCGGCGACTGGATCGAAAAGCCCCCGGGCACGGCGGCCAGCGGTTCGCTGAGTTCGATGCGAACGACCTCGGTGCCCGCTTGCTGGCTGCTGGTGATGGACTGGATCACGTTCTGCGCCCACGCCGGCGCTGCAAAGCCAGCGGCCAGCAGCGCGAGGGCGGCGAATACGGCACGCCACTTGAGCATGATGGAGCTCCCTTGGTTGGTCGCGTTCGTCATCGCGCGCGCTCCTGCAATTGCAGCGCGGTGGTGCGCTCTATCCATTCGCCGGCGGCGTCCTGGATGATCTCGCGCAGCGCGATCTCGGTTTCCGCGATCTTGGTGATGCGGCCATAGTTCTGGCCCAGGTAGTCGCCCGTCTTCACCTGGTAGAGCAGGTTGTCGACTCGCAGCAGCGCGAATGGCCGGCCTTGTTTGCTGACACTGCCAACCATGCTCATGCTGTCCAGCGGGTAGGCTTCGAGCGGCTCCTTGCGCCGGTTCAGCTCCGACGCCAGCACCGAGTTCGGCCCGCGCGCTTCTTGCTTGAGCGCGACCGACAGTTTTTGCTGGCTGAACGGGTCGACCGCCTGCAGCGAGCTGTAGGCCTCGGGGTCGAAACGCTTGGGCGGCTGCAGCGGCGGCACACTGGCCTTGACCTCGCGGCGCTGCTGCTCCATCCATTGCTGCAACTCGTCATGGTCGGCGCTGCAGGCGGCCAGCAGCCCGGCCATCACGATGGCGGCGGCGCTGCGCAACAAACGGTACGGCGCCGTCATTTCTTGGCTCCAGCGGCAGCCTTGGCGGCGGCGGCGGCCTTGCGCTGGTCGGCGACTTCGGCCGGATCCAGGTAGCGGTAGGTGCGGGCTGTGGCCTCCATCACCAGGTTGCCGCTGGTGTCGCGCGCCGACGGCTGGGCGATCGACAGGTTGTGCAAGGTGACGATGCGCGACAAGTTGGCGACGTCGGCGGCGAAGGCGCCGATGTCGTGATAACGGCCGCTGACGCGGATGGCGATCGGCAGCTCGGCGTAATAGTCCTTGACCTGCACCTGGCCGGGGCGGAAGAGCTCGAACTGCAGGCCGCGGCCGAGTCCGGCCTGGTTGATGTCGGACAGCAGCGCGTCCATCTCGGCCTTGCCCGGCAGCTGGCGCTCGAGCTGGGTGACGTATTCCTGCACCTGCTGCTTTTGCTTGCGCAGCTCGCTCAGGTTGACGGCTTGCGAGAGCTTGCTGCGGTATTCGGACTTGCGCGTCGGCTCGCGATCGCGTTCGGCCTGCAGTTCGTCACTGGCAGCGGCCAGCAGCAGGAACCAGCCCATGGCGACGACGGCCAGCATGGCGGCGGCCCAGGCCGCGGCCTTGGGCAGCAGCGGCCACTGGCCGGGCTCGTTCGGGTTCAGACCACGGAACTGCGACGTCGCTTGGTCGACGACGCCGCTGAGGTCGAAACTGAGGGTGGATGGCTTGGCCATGGCTGCCTCAAGAAGCCTTGGGGGCCGGTTTGGCGGCCGGCGCCGCCGACGCGCTGGGCGCCGCTGCCTGCGGGCGCTTGAGCGAGACCCGCATCGAGAACTCGAACAGCCGGCGCGCTTCGCGGCCGGTGCTGCTGACGGTGGCGGCCTTGATCTCGACCAGTTCGGGGCGTTCGAGCCAGGTCGAACTGTGCAGCGTGTTGCGCAGGAACTCCGACACCCGCTCGTTGGTCTGGGCGACGCCGATGACCTCGACGATCTGGCCGTTCTGCTTGATGGCCGTCAGGTAGACGCCTTCGGGCGCCTGCTTGACCAGTTCGTCGAGCAGGTAGACGGGCGTGTTGCGGTCGGTCTGCAAGTCCTCGACGGCTTTTTGCCGTGACTTCAAGGCTTCGATTTCGGCGCGCAAGGTGGCGATGTCCTTGATCTGCGCTTCCAGGCGGCGGATCTCGGTCTGCAGGAATTCGTTGCGCGACAGCTGGGCCGAGGTCATTTGCTGCAGCACCGTGAACCAGATGCCGACCGCAGCTGCCCCGACCAGCGCAAAGCCACCCAGCCCGGCGAAGAAGGCCTGCTTGCGTTGGCGGCGCTTTTCTTCGCGGTGCGGCAGCAGGTTGATCAGGATCACTGCACAAACCTCCGCATCGCCAGCCCGCAGGCTGTGAGGTAGGAAGGCGCTTCGCGGCGCACCCGGCCTTCACGCACGGCCGAGCCGAGCTGCATGTTGTCGAAGGGGTTGACCACCATCGAGGCGAAGCCCGTGAGTTCGGTGACGCGGTCCTTGAGCCCCGGCAGCGTGGCGGTGCCACCGGCCAGCATCACGTAGTGCACCTTGTGGTGCGGCGTGCTGGTGAAGAAGTACTGCAGCGCGCGGCCGATCTCCTGCGACAAGCTGTCGACGAAAGGCGCCAGGATGGCTGTTTCGTAGTCTTCGGGCAGATCGCTGGCCAGCTTCTTCTGCTCGGCTTCCTCGAACGAAAAGCCGTACTGGCGCGAGATCAGCTGGGTGAGCTGCGAGCCGCCGAAAGCCTGGTCGCGGTCGTACAGCATCTCATCGTCGCGCAACACCTTCAGGCTGGTGGTGTCGGCGCCGATCTCGAACAGCGCCACCAGGGCGTCGCGGCCTTCGTTGGGCAGGGCGGCGACGATGCGGCTCATCGCCATGCGCGAGGCGTGCGATTCGATGTCCAGCACCGCGGGCTTGAGCCCGGCGGCTTCGGCCAGCGCCTGTCGGTCCTGCACCTTGTCTTTGCGCGAGGCGGCGATCAATACCTCGACGTCACCGGCCGACGTGGCGCTGGGCCCGATGACGCAGAAGTCCAGGCTCACCTCGTCGAGCGAGAACGGGATGTATTGATTGGCTTCGGTTTCGACCTGAAGCTCCATCTCTTCTTCGCGCAGCCCGGCCGGCAGCATGATCTTCTTGGTGATGACGGCCGACTGCGGCATCGCCATCACGACCAGTTTGCTCTTGGTGCCGCTCTTGCTGACCACGCGCTTGACGGCGTCGGTGACCTCTTCGAACTTCTCGATCTGGCCGTCGGTGATCCAGCCTTTTTCAAGCGGTTCGGAGGCAAAGCGCTCGAGAACGAACTCGCCGGACGCGGTCTGACCCAGCTCGACCAGCTTGACGCTCGACGAACTGATGTCCAGACCGATCATCGGCGCAGTTTTGCGCCCCAGCAGAACGTCCAGAAAGCTCAACTCAGGGACTCCTGGTGCACTGGTTTCAGGCCCATCACTTACCTGCGGGCTTGTTAAGAAGTTACTTCAATGCTAGCAGTAAAGCCCTTTTGCAACAAAGAAAAACGGCCGTGGAACACGGCCATCTCGTTGCCATTGGCCGACGTTTTCGCGAGACTTGAAACAAGGCGCAATCGTGTTTCAGCGCCACCTGATGCGGCGCAGCAGGGATTGCCGGAGGGGCTTTCTATAATCGCCGTCACAGCCTGTTTCCAATCCCATGCCCAAGGCCGAGCTGCCGAACCCCGACCGCAATGCCCGCGCCGCCGTCCCGCCGCGGCACTGGTTCGGTGTGATCGGCCGCGTCGTTGGTGCCCTTGTCGGCCTGGGCGCGGCAGCGGTCCTGGCCGCGCTGCTGGTGGTGGGTGTGGCGCTGGCCGTGGCCTCGCGCAACCTGCCGACGATTGCCACCATGGGCGACTACCGGCCCAAGCTGCCGCTGCGCGTGTACTCGGCTGACGGCGCGCTGCTGGGTGAATTCGGCGAAGAGCGGCGCAACTTCATGCCCATCGGGCAGATCCCGCAGGTGATGAAGGACGCCGTGCTGGCGGCCGAGGACTCGCGCTTCTATCAGCATGGCGGCATCGACTACAAAGGCGTGGCACGGGCGGTGCTGGAAAACCTGCGCGACGCCCGCAGCCAGGGCGCGTCGACGATCACGATGCAGGTGGCGCGCAACTTCTACCTCTCGACCGAGAAGACCTTCACACGCAAGATCTATGAAGTCTTGCTGGCAATGAAGCTCGAGAGCCAGCTCAGCAAGGACCAGATCCTTGAGCTGTACATGAACCAGATCTTCCTCGGCCAGCGCGCCCACGGCTTTGCCGCGGCGGCCGAGATCTACTTCGCCAAGCCGCTGACCGAGGTCACGGTGGCCGAAGCGGCGATGCTGGCCGGCCTGCCCAAGGCGCCGTCGGCCTTCAACCCGGTGGCCAACCCCAAGCGCGCCAAGACGCGCCAGCGCTACGTCATCGGGCGCATGTTCGACAACGGCTTCATCACCGAGAGCCAGCACGACGCCGCGCTGGAGCAGGTGCTGCGCTACCGCCTGCCGTCGACGCCTGGCGTGCACGCCGAGTTCGTCGCCGAGATGGCGCGCCAGCTGGTCTACGCCCAGTACGGCGACGAGGCCTATACGCGCGGCCTGAACGTCCACCTGACGATCGACTCGGCGGCGCAGATGGTGGCTTACAAGGCCTTGCGCAAAGGCTTGCTGGACTACGAATTGCGCCAGCACTACCGCGGCCCCGAGGCCTTCATCGACTTGCCGGCCGATGCCGCGCTGCTCGACGCCCGGGTCGCCGAAGGCCTGGCCGACCACCCCGACAACGACGACTTGCGCGCTGCCGTCGTGCTCGAGGCCAGCCCGCGCAAGGTGGTGGTGATGCTGCAGTCGGGCGACACCATCACCGTCACCGGTGAAGGGTTGGGGCCGGTGACCTCGGGGTTGGCGGCGAGCGCCGGGCCCAAGATCAAGATCCGCCGCGGCGCCGTCGTGCGCGCCTTGCGCGCCAGCTCGGGCGAGTGGGCGCTGACGCAGATTCCCGAGGTCGAAGGCGGGCTGGTGGCGCTGGACCCACGCACCGGTGCCTTGCGCGCGCTGGTCGGCGGCTTCGACTACCGCAAGAGCAAGTTCAACCATGTCACCCAGGCCTGGCGCCAGCCGGGGTCGAGCTTCAAGCCCTTCATCTATTCGGCGGCCCTGGAGCGCGGTTTCACGGCGCGCACGGTCATCAATGACGCGCCGCTGTTCTTCGACGCCGCCGAAACCGGCAGCCAGCCCTGGGAGCCGAAAAACTACGACGGCAAGTTCGACGGCCCGATGGCACTGGACGTCGGGCTGGCGAAGTCCAAGAACATGGTGTCGATCCGCATCCTCAACGCCATCGGGGCCAGCTATGCGCAGGAGTGGCTAGGGCGCTTCGGCTTTGCCGCCGACAAACATCCGGCCTATCTGACGATGGCGCTGGGCGCCGGCTCGGTGACGCCGCTGCAGATGGCGCTGGGTTACAGCGTGTTCGCCAACGGTGGCTACCTGGTCAAGCCGATGCTGATCAGCCGGCTCACCGACAGCAAGGGCAAGGTGCTGCTGGAAGCGGCGCCGCCGCCGCTCGATGACAGCCTGCGCACGCTGGACGCGCGCAACGCGTTCGTCATGAACACCTTGCTGAAAGAGGTCACGCGGTCGGGCACGGCGGCAAAAGCACAGGCGCAGCTCAAGCGCGCCGACGTCTACGGCAAGACCGGCACCACCAACGATTCACTCGACGCCTGGTTTGCGGGCTTTCACCCGACCCTGGCCGCGGTGGTCTGGATTGGCTACGACAACCCGAAGAAGCTGGGCGAACGCGAGACCGGTGGCGGTCTGGCCTTGCCGGTGTGGATCGAGCTGATGGCGCATGCGCTCAGGCGCATCCCCGAAGAAAGCCTGACCGTGCCCGAAGGCGTGGTTCAGGTTGGCTCGCAGTGGGTGTTCGAGGAGTTCGCCCAGGGCGCCGGCGTGTCCAGTGTCGGGCTGGACGAGAAACTGCCGCGCAGCACCAGCGCCGACGAGCGCAAGAGCATCCTTGACATGTTCCGCCGCTGAGCAGCGTCAGACCGCGCGAAAGCGCAGCGTCTTGCCGCCCTGAGCGCTGGCGTTGCGCGACAGCGAGTCGAAGAACTCGCTGCCGTCGCGGGTGTCGACCCAGTGGCCGGCCTGGTGGCGGAAGTGGTAGCCGCCCGCGCGCGCCGCCAGCCAGATTTCATGCAGCGGCGGCTGGGTGTTGATGATGAGCTTGCTGCCGTCGGGCAGGCTCAGTTCCAGCAGGCCGCCGGTGCGCTGGCTGTCGATGTCGATGACGTCGTCCTGCAGCCAGCGGTCGCAGTCGGCTTCGATGGCAGCCAGCAAGTCGTCGGCGAGTTGCTGGTATTGGCCGTCGGTCAGTGTCGATGGTGAGGGTTCGGGGGCGGCGCTCATTAGAATCCTGGGCATGCTGTGGACATTGAAATCGAGTGTAGCGGTGCTGGGCACGACCCTGGCGCTGGCGCTGTCACTGACGGCCTTGGCCGGCTGCGGACAAAAGGGTGCGCTGAGCCTGCCCAAGGCACCGGCGTCGGCGGCATCGGCGCCGGCCCGATGAGTGCGCCGCATCGTCCCGTGAGCCTGCCCGGATCGCCCCATCTGGCGCGCGTCGGCGCCGACTTGCTGCTCGATGGCCACCGGCTGGCCGATCTGGCGCGCCGCTTCGGAACCCCGCTGTTCGTCTATTCCCGCCGCGCCATGCTCGACGCGCTCGCCGGCTACCAGCGTGCGCTGGCCGGCCGCCGCCACCTCGTGTGCTACGCGATGAAGGCCAATTCCAACCTCGCCGTGCTGCAGACTTTTGCCGCCGCGGGTTGCGGATTCGACATCGTCTCGGGTGGCGAGCTCGAACGCGTGCTGGCGGTCGGCGCCGATCCGGCGACCGTGGTGTTCTCGGGGGTCGGCAAGTCCGCCGCCGAGATGCACCAGGCCTTGCTCGCCGGCGTGCGCTGCTTCAACGTCGAAAGTGTCGGCGAACTCGACCGCCTGTCGGCCGTCGCCCATGGCCTGGGCCGGCGTGCGCCGGTGAGCTTGCGCGTCAACCCGGACGTCGACGCCGGCACCCACCCCTACATCTCCACCGGCCTCAAAGGCAACAAGTTCGGCATCGCCCATGACGAAGCGCTGGCAGCCTACCGCCATGCGGCCGCGCTGCCGGGGATCGAGGTGACGGGCATCGACTGCCACATCGGCTCGCAGATCACCCAGATCGAGCCCTATCTGGACGCGCTCGACCGTGTGCTCGACCTGGTCGAGGCGGTCGAAGCCGCCGGCATCACCATCCACCATGTCGACGTCGGCGGCGGCCTGGGCATCACCTACACCGACGAGACGCCGCCGCGCGCCGAGGACCTGGTGGCGCGCATGCTGGAGCGGTTTGACGCCCGCGGCCATGGCGGGCGCGAGATCCTGCTCGAACCGGGCCGTTCGCTGGTCGGCAACGCCGGCGTGCTGCTGACCGAAGTGCAGTACCTGAAGGCCGGCGCTGACGTCGGCGGCAAGAACTTCTGCATCGTCGACGCGGCGATGAACGACCTCGTGCGCCCGGCCATGTACGAAGCCTGGATGGCGATCGAACCCTGCGCGCAGCGCGACGCGCCGGCGCTGACCTGGGACGTCGTCGGTCCGGTCTGCGAGTCGGGCGACTGGCTGGGCCGCGACCGCGCACTGGCACTGCAGCCCGGCGATGTGCTGGCCGTGCTGTCGGCCGGGGCTTATGGCA
>JAUYAJ010000034.1 GCA_030693565.1 Rubrivivax sp. | reverse complement strand
GGCCATCGCGCTGACGCAGCCCGCCGTGTCGGCGCAGCTGCCAGCGCCCAGGGCCGCGGCCCTGCGCAGCGCGGCGCAGGCACTGCAGCAACGCCTGGCTTCGTCGCTCGCCGGCCTGCCCGAGCAGCGCGCGGCCTTCGAACGCCAGTTCAAGCTGCCGCCGCGCTGAGCGCGCGCTCGGCCCCCCTCATTGGCCTTGCCAGGCGCCGACGCGGCGCAACGCTGGTGCAACGCTGTGGCTGGCAAGCTGGGCGCCCAACATCGGGGAGGTCCGCCATGAACACCCTCTACGCGCTGCGCAACAGCCTGCTGGCCGGCGCCGCCTTGCTGCTCAGCGCATCAGCCCAGGCCGCCCTCGGCCTCGGCCTGTGGGGCGACGTGCCGGGCAAGAGCTTCAGCCACAGTGCCAGCTCCGAAGACCCCGGCTTTCAGTCTGCAACCCACATCGGTGGCCATGGCGGCCTGCTCTACGACACCGGCAACACGGGCTGGCTCGGCGTGCACCCCGGCATCCCCAACGTCTACACCGGCGCCAGCTTTTGCAGCACCGGGCCGATCAACTGCTCGGTGGCGGACGTGCAGGCCCACGGCAGCGTCAATGCGCTGCACGGCGCCATTCACCTGTATGCGCGCGCCGAGACCCCGGTCTGGGGTTATCACGCCGCCGGCATCGGCGGCTGGTTCACCGACGCGCTGACGATGGCGCCAGCGACCGCCGGCATGACGCTGCGCTTCACCCTCGACGCCAGCCACCACCAGAGCGTGCAAGTGCCCGAGACCAGCTTTCCCGGCGGCGACTACCAGTACAGCCTGCTGCTGCGCCGCCCCGACAGCGCCGCGCCGGTGGGCTGCGGCAATGGCGAGTTCGCCCCGCCTTGCGAGCTGACCTTCTTCGAGATGCGTTTCTGGTCTTACTGGGACGTGCCGCAGGGGCGCAGCGCCTGGGCCTGGGCTGCGAGCGGCTTTGACGACAACGGGCTGGCCTACTTTGAAGGCGGCGACAGCGGCTGGGGCAATGGCACGAGCTTCGAGGTTGACGTGCGCAACCCGCAGCAGGCGGTGGAACTGCGCATCGGCGCGCAGGCTCAGGCCGACTGCGTGCGCACCGGCGCCGGCGACTGTTATGTGCGCGTCGACTCGTCCCACAGCGCCTACGTGCAGTTGGTGGGTGACTTCCAGTCGGTCAACGCCTACCAGTACCTGGGCACCACCGCCCTGGTGCCCGAGCCCGCCGCGGCGCTGCTGTGGCTGGCCGGGCTGGCCACGCTCGGCACGCTCGCCAGGCGCCGCCGCCCCGTCTGAGCAGCGCCCAGCAGGCCGCCCCGGCCTGTGCCATCATGGCCGCGTGAAACTTGCCGAAGGCATCCGCCGCCACGGTTTTCGCAAGTGGTACGAGCGCGAACTGCTGCAAAGTCACGGCCATATGGCGCTGACCTTCATCTGCACCATCGGCGTGCTGGCCGGCTTCGAGTCGATGCCGCAAGCCCAGGGCTGGAGCGACCGCGCCACCAGCCTGGCCACGGTGGCGCTGTGCGTCGCCGTCGGCCTGTGGTCGCTGCGCCGCTACCTGTTCCTGCTCTCGCACGCCGAGGCGGTGGCCCACCAGGCCGACTGCCCGTCTTGCGGCACCTACGGCCGGCTCAAGCTGGTGCGCCCCGACAGCAATGCCGACCAGGTCGCCGTGTGCTGCCGCCAATGCGGCCATGAATGGCGCATCGATGACTGACGCGGCGCGGCGCTTCATCGCCGCATTCGGCGCCGCGTGGCTGACCGGCTGCGCCGCGCCGTCACTGCAATACAGCATCCCGGCGCAGCCCGAAGCCGCCTCCGGCCACACCGACAAGCCCGGCTGGGCGGTCACGCGCTTTGCGGTGGCAGCGGCCAACCCGCTGGCCACCGACGCCGGCTTCCAGGTGCTGGCGGCGGGCGGCAGTGCCGTCGACGCCGCCGTCGCCGTGCAGATGGTGTTGACGCTGGTGGAGCCGCAGTCCAGCGGCATCGGCGGCGGCGCCTTCCTGATGCACTGGGACGGCCGCGCGGTGCAGGCCTGGGACGGCCGCGAGACGGCGCCGGCAGCAGCCGACCCGGCGCTCTTCCTGCTGCCGGGCGGTCGGCCGATGGCGATGGCCCAGGCCGTCGTCGGTGGCCGTTCGGTCGGCGTGCCAGGCGCAGTGAAGATGCTGGAGCAAGCCCACCGCGCTCACGGCCGGCTGCCTTGGGCGCAGCTGTTCGCGCCCGCCATCACATTGGCCGAACAAGGTTTTGCCATGAGCCCGCGCCTGCACAGCTTGCTGCGCAGCGAAACCGCGCTCAAGACCGACGCCGGCGCCGCCGCCTACTTCTACGCTGCCGACGGCGCGCCGCATCCGGTTGGTCACAGCCTGAAGAACCCGGCGCTGGCGCAGGTGTTGCGCGCCATCGCCGCCCAGGGCAGCGCGGCGCTGCACCAGGGCCCGGTGGCCGCCGACATCATCAAGCGCGTGCGTGAGCACCCGGGCAACCCGGGCCGGATGACGCTGGCCGACCTGGCCGACTACCGCGTCCAGCAGCGCGAGCCCCTGTGCACGCTGTGGCAGGCACGCTACCGCGTCTGCGGCATGCCGCCGCCGTCGTCGGGCCACCTGGCGATGATGCAGATCCTGGGTTTGCTCGCGCACAGCCCGGCGGCGGCCGCGCCGCTGCAAGGCGGCCTGCCCGGCGCCGACTGGCTGCACCTGTACACGGAAGCTTCCCGGCTGGCCTACGCCGACCGCGCGCTGTACGTCGCCGACCCCGACTTCGTCGCCGCGCCGGCCGGCCGCTGGACAGCGTTGCTAGCCGACGCGTACCTGCGCCAGCGCGCAGCGCTGATCGGCGCGCGCTCGATGCAGACCGCCGAGCCGGGCGATCCCGGCGGCCAGCGCAGCGCCTTGGCGCCGCAGCCCGAGCAGGCCGAGCACGGCACCAGCCACATCAGCATCGTCGACGGCGACGGCCGGGCGCTGGCGATGA
>JAUYAJ010000033.1 GCA_030693565.1 Rubrivivax sp. | reverse complement strand
CTGGCTGCCCATCAGCGCTGCGGCGCCAGGGTTTCGACGCTGCGCAGCGCACCGCCTGGCACCGCTGCGGCGCTGCCACCATGCATGTCGCGGTGGGCGCGCAGGTAGGCGTCGAGCTGGGCGTCGCGGATCAGCTTGCCGTCCAGCACCAGCGGCGTCGCAGCGGCCGGCACACCGGCACCGACACGCTGCAGGCCGCCGGCGGAGGCTGGCGACGACACCAGCAGCTGGCTGGCCGGCGGCGCCTCGGGCGTCGACAGGCGCGACACCACGAGCACGCCGGCCACGGCAACAAAACCCGCGGCCACGGCGGCCGGGGCCAACCAGGCGCGCAGGCGCGGTGCCGGCGTGGCCGCGGCGGGCGCCAGCGGCACGGGTTCGTCGGCCAGCCGGCTGCGCAGCGCGGTCAGGAAGGCCGCATCGTGGCCCGGTGGATTGGCCAGTTCCTCGGCGCGCAGCACGTCGCCGATCAGGTGATAGGCATGCCAGTCGGCGCGCGCCGCCGCGTCGCTGCGCCACAGCGTGCAGCCTTGCTGCAGTTCGGCGGCGTCGACTTCGCCATCGGCCAGCGCCGAAAGCAGTTGCCGGCGCGCGTCGGGAGCCGAAGGGTCGCTGACGGAGATGGGATTCATGGCAGCAGGCAGTGGGTTGGGCGGCAAGGCGGGCATCGTGGTCACCAGCGTTCGCCGTCGCGGGTGTCGAGCAGCGGCCGCAGGCGCGCCGCGATGGCTTCACGGGCGCGAAAGATCCGCGAACGGACCGTGCCGATGGGACAGTTCATGACTTCGGATATCTCTTCATAGCTCAAGCCTTCGATCTCGCGCAAGGTCACGGCCTGGCGCAGATCCTCCGACAAAGCGCCGATGGCTGCATTGACGGCGGCGGCGATTTCCTTGGTCGCCAGCAAGCCTTCGGGTGTTTCGCGGTCAGTTAGTTCACTTTCGGCGCGTGAAGTTTCGTCGCCGTCGTCGCCGGCGTTGCGCGCGCCCTCGAAGACCAGCGGGTCGCGCTTCATCTCGACCAGCGTCTTCTTTGCCGTATTCACCGCGATCCGGTACAGCCAGGTGTAGAAGGCGCTTTCGCCGCGGAACTTGGGCAGCGCCCGGTAGGCGCGGATGAAGGTTTCCTGGGCGATGTCGGGCACGCGGTCGACGTCACGCACCATGCGCCCGATCAGGCGCTCGATGCGCCGCTGGTACTTGACGACCAGCATCTCGAAGGCCTTGGTGTCGCCGCGCTGAACGCGTGCGACGAGCAAGGCGTCGTTGTCCGCTTCGGCCATTCAGGCCGCCCCGTGATCGACGATAGCCGGCCGACGCGTCGGCGTGCGCGCATGGACGGCGGCGCGCAAGCCATGAAAACCGGCCCCGGCCTCGGTGGCCGTGACCGCCAGCCACAGTGCGCGGCCGCCGCTGGCGGGCCGCAGGCGCAGCAGCAGCCCCGCCCCCAGGTCGAGCATCAGGTCGAGCGCGGCCGGCTGCCCGTCGACGTTCCAGTGGCTGCCATCCCAGGCCAGCAGCACCGGCTCGGGCCGGATGGCGCGCAGACCGGCCCCGATGGCGACCGCGGCCGCAATCGCCGCCGCCAGCAAGGCGACAGGGCCAGTGGCCTCAAGATGCAGCGCCGCCCAGCCGGCCGGCACCGCAGCGGCCAGCGCCAGCAAGGCAACCCGCAGCTGCCGCCAGGCACCGCGGCCGGAACAGTGCAGGCTCAGCGGCGGTGCCGGCCGCATTCAGCTCACGCGCGCCGGAACACCAGCGTGCCGTTGGTGCCGCCGAAGCCGAAGTTGTTCTTCACCGCGATGTCGATCTTCATGTCCCGCGCCGTGTTGGCGCAGTAGTCCAGGTCGCATTGCGGATCCTGGTTGAAGATGTTGATCGTCGGCGGCGAGACCTGGTGCTTGAGCGCGAGCACGGTGAACACCGACTCGATGCCGCCGGCGCCGCCGAGCAGGTGGCCGGTCATCGACTTGGTCGAGTTGACCACCAGGCGCCCGGCATGGTCGCCAAAAGCCAGCTTGATGGCATTGGTCTCGTTGAGGTCACCCAGTGGCGTCGAGGTGCCATGGGCATTCAGGTACTGCACCTCGCTGGCGTTGATCTGCGCGTTGCGCAACGCCGCCCGCATCGACCGCTTGGGGCCGTCGACGTTGGGCGCCGTCATGTGGAAGGCGTCCGCACCCATGCCGAAACCGGCCAGTTCGGCGTAGATCTTGGCGCCGCGCCGCTTGGCATGTTCGTACTCTTCGAGCACCAGCACGCCAGCACCTTCGCCAAGCACGAAGCCGTCGCGGTCCTTGTCCCAGGGCCGCGAGGCCGTGGCCGGGTCCTCGTTGCGCGTCGACAAGGCGCGCGCAGCCGCAAAGCCGCCCACGCCCAGCGGCGACATCGTGGCCTCGGAGCCACCGGCGACCATGACGTCGGCATCGCCGTACTCGATCAGACGGCCAGCCTCGCCGATGCAGTGCAAGCCGGTCGTGCAGGCGGTGACGATCGCCATGTTCGGCCCGGTGAAGCCGAAACGGATCGAGACATGGCCAGAGATCATGTTGATGATCGAGGCCGGCACGAAGAACGGCGTGATGCGGCGGGCACCGCGATCGATGTAGTCCTGGTGCGTCTGCTCGATCATTGGCAAGCCGCCGATGCCCGAGCCGACCATGCAGCCGATGCGCTCGGCCGCCGCTTCATCCAGCGCCTCGCCGGTTTCAAGGCCGGCATCGTGCACCGCCTGGATCGCCGCCGCCATGCCGTAATGGATGAAGCTGTCCATGTGGCGGGCTTCCTTGGCGGGGATGTAATCCTCGACATTGAAACCCTTGACCTCGCCGGCGAAGCGGCAGGACATCGCCGACGCGTCGAAACGCGTGATGTTGGCAATGCCGCTGCGCCCGGCCAGGATGTTGGCCCAGGCGTCGTCCACGCTGTTGCCCACCGGGCTGATCAGCCCCAGGCCGGTGACGACAACACGCCGGCGCGTCATCGCGTCAGCTCCGGTTGCCGCACACCCAAGCCGGCCCTGCGGGCGGCCTTACCGCACTGCGACATGCGCTGACCTCAGGCCTTCTGATGGCCGACCGCGTAGTCGATTGCCAACTGCACGGTGGTGATCTTCTCGGCTTCTTCGTCTGGGATCTCGATGCCGAACTCGTCCTCCAGCGCCATCACCAGTTCCACGGTGTCGAGTGAGTCGGCGCCCAGGTCAGCAACGAAAGCTTTCTCGTTGGTGACATCGGCTTCCGGCACGCCGAGTTGCTCGGCAATGATTTTCTTCACTCGTGCTTCGATATCGCTCATGACTCCTCCAGGAGGGGGTACGGAAAACAGCCCGCGATTCTACCGGCGGGGCATGGACCGGGTGATAAGGGTAGTCCGGCGGCAAATTTCAGGGCTCAGCCCATGTACATGCCGCCGTTGACGTGAAGTTCGGTGCCCGTGATGTAAGCGGCTTCGCGACTGGCCAGAAAGGCCACGGCGTGGGCCACTTCCTCAGCGCTGCCCAGCCGCCCGAGCGGAATCTGCGACAGCAGCGCCGCCTTCTGGGCCTCGGGCAGCGCGTCGGTCATGTCGGTGGCGATGAAGCCGGGTGCAATGCAATTGACGGTGATGTTACGGCTACCGAGCTCGCGGGCCAGCGCGCGCGTCATCCCGGCCACGCCGGCCTTGGCCGCGGCGTAGTTGGCCTGACCCGCGTTGCCGCTGGCACCCACCACCGAGGTGATGCTGATGATGCGCCCGTAGCGCTGCTTCATCATCGTGCGCAGCACGGCGCGGCTGCAGCGGAACACCGCCTTCAAGTTGGTGTCGAGCACCGCGTCCCAATCGTCGTCCTTCATCCGCAGGGCGAGCTGGTCGCGCGTGATGCCGGCGTTGTTGACCAGCACGTGCAGGCCGCCATGGGCTTTGACGACGGCGTCGATCGTGGCTTCGACGGCAGCGCCATCGGTGACGTCGAGCACGCGCCCGCCGCAGCCCGGATAGGCCGCCAGCGCCTCGCTGATGGCCTGCGCGCCGGCTACGCTGGTGGCGGTGCCGATGACGAGCAAACCGCGCGCGGCCAGCACGGCGGCGATGGCACGGCCGATGCCGCGCGTGGCGCCGGTGACCAGCGCGACCTGCGGCGCGGCGCTGACGGGTGCGTGGCTGGGTGCGTCGCTGGGTGCGTCACTCATGCCAGCAACTCCTTCGCTGCGGCCAGGCTGGCCGGGTCGAGCACGGTGGTGGTGACGAGTTCGCCGTCGACGCGCTTGACCAGCCCGGCCAGCACCTTGCCCGGGCCGCACTCGAGCACATGGCCCAGGCCGCGGCTGCGCAGCGCCTGCACCACCTCGACCCAGCGCACCGGCCCGTAGGCCTGTCGATAAAGAGCGTCGCGGATCGCATCGGGATCGGTCAGCACGGCGACGTCGACGTTGTTGACCACCGGGATGCGCGGCGCCACCAGCGCCACCGCGGCCAGGTGCTGCTTGAGCTGCTCGGCCGCCGGCTTCATCAGCGCCGAATGAAAGGGCGCCGACACCGGCAGCAGCAGCGCGCGCTTGGCGCCCAGCGCCTTGAGGCGCTCGCAGGCCAGGTCGACACCGGCCTTGGAGCCGGCGATGACGGTCTGGCGTGGATCGTTGTAGTTGGCCGGTGCCACCACTTCGCCACTGGCGGCCGCCACCTCGGCGCAGGCGGCGCTGACCTGAGCCGCCTCCAGGCCGAGGATGGCAGCCATCGCGCCCGTGCCCACCGGCACGGCTTGCTGCATGGCCTGGGCGCGCAGGCGCACCAGCGGCAGCGCGTCGGCCAATGTCAGCGCGCCAGCGGCCACCAGGGCGGTGTATTCACCCAGCGAATGTCCGGCCAGCGCGGACGGCTCGGCGCCGCCTTCGGCGCGCCAGGCGCGGTAGCAGGCGATGCCAGCCGTCAACATCACCGGCTGGGTGTTGGTGGTCAGCTCGAGCGCATCTTTCGGGCCCTCGTGGATCAGGCGGCCGATGTCTTCGCCCAGCACCGCCGACGCCTCGTCCAGCGTGCTGCGCACCGCCGGGTGGTCGGCCCAGGCGTCGAGCATGCCGACCGACTGCGACCCCTGGCCTGGAAAGACGAATGCGAACTCTGCCATCTCTAGCTTGTCTCCAAATGTGTCGTGCTGGCCCGCCGGGCTCAGAAGTCGAGCAGCACGGCGCCCCAGGTGAAGCCGCCGCCGACGCCTTCGAGCATCACGGTGTCGCCGCGCTGCACGCGGCCGCTGCGCACGGCGCTGTCCAGCGCCAGCGGGATCGAGGCCGCCGAGGTGTTGCCATGCTCGTCGACGGTGACGATCAGCTTGTCCATCGGCAGCTTGAGCTTCTTGGCCGTGCCTTGCATGATGCGGATGTTGGCCTGGTGCGGAATCAGCCAGTCGATGTCGGCCTCGCTGCGGCCGGCCTTGGCCAGCACCGAACGGGCGACGCTGTCGAGCACGCCCACGGCAAGCTTGAAGACCGCCTGGCCGTCCATCTTCAGCAGCGGGTCGCCCAGCACCTGGCCACCGGCGACGGTGCCGGGCACGCACAGGATGCCGGCGTGGCGGCCATCGGCATGCAGCTCGCTGGCCAGCAGCCCGGGGGTGTCGCTGGCTTCGAGCACGACGGCACCGGCGCCGTCACCGAACAGCACGCAGGTCGTGCGGTCGTTGAAGTCGAGGATGCGCGAGAAGACCTCGGCGCCGATCACCAGCGCGCGGCTGGCAGCGCCGGTGCGGATCATCGAGTCGGCCACCGTCAGCGCATAGACGAAGCCCGAGCACACCGCCTGGACGTCGAAAGCCGGGCAACCGTGCACACCGAGCTTGGCCTGCACCAGGCAGGCCGCAGACGGGAACACCATGTCGGCGGTGGAGGTGGCGACGATGATGAGGTCGATCTCGTCGGCGCGGCGCCCGGCAGCGTCCAGCGCCTGACGCGCAGCCAGCACGGCCAGGTCGCTGGCGTTGACGCCGTCGGCCGCGAAGTGGCGGGCGCGGATGCCGGTGCGCTCGACGATCCATTCGTCGCTGGTCTCGATGCCGCGGGCGGCCAGCATGCTGACCATGTCGGCATTGCTCAGGCGTCGCGGCGGCAAGTGGCTGCCAGTGCCAGTGATGCGGGTGTAGGGCGAGGCCTTGTCGTTCATGCAGCTTGAGAGGCGCCAGGTTCCATCGGGGGCAGCGCCTGCAGCGTCTGGGCGATGCGGTCGTGCACGCGGTCTAGCAGTCGGTTGCGCGCGGCATCATACGCCCGCGCCAAGGCGTTCTCGAAGGCCAGCGCGTCGGCCGAACCATGGCTCTTGAAGACCAGGCCGCGCAAGCCCAGCAGCGCGGCGCCGTTGTAGCGGCGCGGATCGACGCGGGCCTTGAAGCGGTTCAGCACCGGCAGCGCCACCAGCGCGGCCAGCTTGGCCAGCGGCGTGCGCGTGAACTCCTGACGGATGAAGTCACCCAGCATCGAGGCCAGGCCTTCGGTGGTCTTGAGCAGCACGTTGCCGACGAAACCGTCGCAGACGACGATGTCGGTCGTGCCTTTGAAGACATCGTTGCCTTCGACGTTGCCGTGGAAGTTGATGTGGCCGCCGGCCGCCGCCAGGCGCAGCAGCTCGCCGCTGCGTTTGATGATTTCGCTGCCCTTGATCGCCTCTTCGCCGATGTTCAGCAGGCCGACCGAGGGCGACTCCTTGCCGTCCAGCGCCGCCACCAGCGCGCTGCCCATGACGGCGAACTGCAACAGGTGCTCGGGCGTGCAGTCGACGTTGGCACCCAGGTCGAGCACGGTGGTGAAGCCGGCATGGCGGTTCGGCAGCACCGCAGCAATCGCCGGCCGGTCGATGCCGTCCAGGGTCTTGAGCAGGTAGCGGGCGACGGCCATCAGCGCGCCGGTGTTGCCGGCAGACACGCAGGCATGGGCGCGCGGCGGCGCCTCGCCGTCGGCTTTGAGCTGCTGGATGGCCACGCGCATCGACGAGTCGCGCTTGCGCCGCAGCGCCAATTCGACCGGGTCGTCCATCGTCACCACCTCAGTGGCAAGCACCGTCTGGCAGCGCGCCCAGCCCGCCGCACCCGCCAACGCGTCAGCCGTGCCGACGAGGATCAGGTGGGCCTGGGGATGGCGCTCGAGGAAGGAGCGGCAAGCCGGCAGCGTGACCGCCGGACCATGGTCACCGCCCATGCAGTCGACGGCGAGCGTGACCTGCGACAGCGGATCGAGGGCGGTGTGCGGTGGCAAGGTACGCGGGCGTCGGGACTCAGCGAGGCGACGCCGGTGCCGGGGCAGCCGTCAGGCCGCCCGAGCGCGGGATCAGGCGTCGGCTTTGGTCTTCAAGACCTTGCGGCCGCGATAAAAGCCGGTCGGGCTGATGTGATGACGCAGGTGCACTTCGCCGGTGGTCGGCTCGATGCCGGTGCCCGGTGCGGCCACTGCGTTGTGCGAGCGGTGCATGCCGCGCTTGGACGGCGACTTCTTGTTCTGCTGAACAGCCATGTGATTCTCCTGGGGGCAGCGCCCGCCATTGGCAGGGCAAACGGCTGGGCAAATTCGGGCGACCGCGACCGACGACCAAGCGCCAGGGCGATCCCGCAAAGCCTAGCAGTATAGCACCGGACGAGCCGGCGGCCTTGTTCCGCACTTCAGCGCCCGGGCCGGCGCAGTGCCGCCAGGGCAGCAAAGGGGTGCGGCGCCTTGTCGTCGGCCACCTGGGCCGGCTCGCCAGCCGAGGCCGGCGCTGTGCAATCGTCGTGGCGCGGCACCAGCGGCAGCGCCAGAATCAGCTCGTCCTCGATCAGCTCGAGCAGGTCGAGGCGGCGCGGCAGCACCAGCACGTCGTCGTCCTCGCTCTCTTCGTCCAGGCGCGCCGCTTCGTCCTCGTCGGCGACGAAGCGGAAACTACGCGTCACCTGCAAGGCCAGCCGCACCGGCTGCAGGCAGCGCTGGCATTCCAGCGCCACCGGCGTGCCGGCCTCGAGGTGGAGCCAGACCTGCGGCGCGCTGCCCTTCATCGCACGCAACTCGCCGCGGGCCGACCAGCTGACCTGCGGCGGCGCCGCATCGGCGTCGACCGCCAGCAAGCTCTCGGTCAGGCGCTGCAGCGCGGTTTGGGCCTGCTGGCCGGCAACGACGGCGCCGGCGCGGGCCAGGGCTGCCATGTCCAGGCGCTGGGGGTCTTGGGCTAGATCCTTCATCGGTGCAGTGTAGCGACCCGCGCGGCCACGCCAGGCGATGGGAGAATCCTCACCATGCCTGCCGCACCGCCCTTGATCCTGGCTTCGACCTCACGCTACCGCCACGAACTGCTGTCGCGCCTGCGCCTGCCCTTCGAGGTGGTGGCGCCACTGGTCGACGAAACCGCCCTGCCCGATGAGGCGCCCGCCGCGCTGGCGCTGCGCCTGGCACTGGCCAAGGCGCGCGCGGTGGCGCGCTTGCGGCCGCTGGCCGTCGTCATCGGCTCCGACCAGGTCGCCGAGCTTGACGGCGCAGCGATCGGCAAGCCCGGCGACCACGAAAGCGCTGTCGCCCAGTTGCGCCGCATGAGCGGGCGCAGCGTGATGTTCCACACCGCCGTGGCCGTGGTGCGCAGCGACACCGGCTTCGAAAGCGCGGCGCTGGCGCCAGTGCGGGTGCAGTTCCGCGAACTCGGCGACGCCGAGATCGAGCGCTGCCTGCGCGCGGACCAGCCTTACGACTGCGCTGGCAGCGCCAAGTCCGAGTCGCTGGGCGTGGCGCTGCTGTCGGCGATCATTTCCGACGACCCGACGGCGCTGATCGGCCTGCCCTTGATCCGTACCTGCGAGTTGCTGCGCCAGGCCGGCATCGACCCGCTGGCGCCATGAAGCCGGGCTCGCTGGTGCTGGTGCCCAACGCGCTCGACCTGGGCGCCGAGGCCACGGAATTGACCGATGTCGTGCCGCTGGGCGTGATCCACCGCGCCGCCGCGCTGGCGCATTGGGCGGTCGAGGACGCGCGCAGTGCGCGCGCCTTTCTCAAACGGGTGGCAGCGATCACGCCGCTGTGCCTGCCGCTGCAGGAGCTCGCCATCCGCGAGTTGCCCAAGCCGCGCAAAGGCAGTCGCGAGCCGGTGCCCGCCGCCGAATGGCAGGCCTTGCTGGTGCCGGCGCTGGCCGGACACGACATCGGCCTGCTGTCCGAAGCCGGCCTGCCCGCGATTGCCGACCCCGGCGCCGCACTCGTCGAAGCCGCCCACAGGGCTGCGGTGCCAGTGCTGCCACTGGCGGGGGCAAGTTCGCTGCTGCTGGCGCTGGCGGCCAGCGGGCTCAATGGCCAGAGCTTTGCTTTCGTCGGCTACCTGCCGCAGGAGGCCGGGGCACGCCTGGGCCGTATCCGCGAGCTCGAGGCCTTGTCGCGGCGCCTGGGCCAGACCCAGTTGATGATCGAGACGCCCTACCGCAACGCCGCGTTGCTGGCGGCGCTGCTGGGCGCACTGGCAGCGCCGACACGCCTGTCCGTCAGCAGCGGCCTGAGCCTGCCCGGCGGCTGGACGCGCAGCGACACGGTTGCCGATTGGCGAGCCAGGCCGGCAGACCTGACCGACAAGGTGCCGGCGGTGTTCGCGATTCTGGCCAGCTGAGTGGCTGGCTGAAAGGCCGGCCGGGCAGACCCAGGCTCAGTGGCTGCCGCCGAGCAGCGAAGCGACTTTCTTCTTCACGCGGATGTTCGGCGACGCTGCCTTGGCAGCCGCTGCCGACGCCTTGCCCGCCTCCCACGCCGCGCCGCCGCTGTCGGTGGGCTCGTAGGGTTTGTCGAAGAAGGGGTCGGCCGACGGCCGCCTCACCACGGGCCGCTCGGTCCGCTCAGGCCGTTCGGCCGCGCGCTCGATGACACGGCCGGCCGCTTGCTGCGCCTGCTCGGGCGCGCGATAGGCTTCGTCCTCGGCGGAGCGGCGCGGGCGCTGCTGGCGCTGCGGGCGATCGTCCTCGATCTCGATCGGCTCGATTTCGAGTTTCTTCTTGATGAGCTTTTCGATGTCGGCCACCAGCCGCACATCGTCACGCGACACCAGCGTCACCGCCAGCCCCGACGCGCCGGCGCGGCCGGTGCGGCCGATGCGGTGCACATAGTCTTCAGCGTTGTACGGGACGTCGAAGTTGAAGACCGCCGGCAGGTCGGCGATGTCCAGGCCGCGGGCGGCGACGTCGGTGGCCACCAACAGGTCGACCTCGCCGGCCTTGAAGGCAGCCAGTGATTTGAGGCGTTCGTCCTGCGACTTGTCGCCGTGCAGCGCCGCGGTGCGCAGGCCGTCGCGCTCGAACGAGCGCGCCAGCCGGGCCGCGCCGAGCTTGCTGTTGACGAAGATGATGGCCTGCGACAGCTCGCGGCTCTTGAGCAATTGGCGCACGACCTGGCGCTTGTCGTCGTCGGTGACGCTGTAAAAGCGCTGCTCGACGTTGGTGGCGGTGGCGTTCGGCCGCGCCACCTCCACCGTCACCGGGTCCTGCAGATAACTCTGCGACAGGCGCCGGATCTCGGGCGAGAACGTGGCCGAGAACAACAGCGTCTGGCGCGGCTTGGGGAGGTAGGACAGGATGCGCTGCAGGTCGGGCAGGAAGCCGATGTCGAGCATGCGGTCGGCTTCGTCGAGCACCACGTATTCGACCTGGTTGAGCACCGCGTTCTTGGCCTCGATGTGGTCGAGCAGCCGGCCCGGCGTG
>JAUYAJ010000012.1 GCA_030693565.1 Rubrivivax sp. | reverse complement strand
CGCCATGCCGGGGCCCGAGACCTTGGATCGGGGCTGACGGCTCAGAGGCTGAGAGGCAGCGACCGCCGTGGTCGCAGTGGAGCCACGGCGGATGCCCGCAGCAACCCGCGTCGGTGTCTCGGTAGTCTGCGCCACCAATGTAGTGTCCCCATTTCTTTTCACAAGATGGGCGATTCGTCTTTAACTGACACTGACCCCATTTAACTTTGCTTGTCCGCAGTGCTGCACTGCGGTAATCTCACGGCCCTTCCGATCGAATGGAGAGCGCCATGACCACGGCTGCCCTGACCCCCGCATCCGCTGCCGAGATCCGCGCCCTGGCCGAACAAGGCCTGTATGACCCCGCGGCCGAACATGACGCCTGCGGCGTCGGCTTCGTTGCCCACATCAAGGGCCAGCGCAGCCACGCCATCGTCGCCCAGGGGCTCAAGATCCTGGAAAACCTCGACCACCGCGGTGCCGTCGGTGCCGACGCCTTGATGGGCGACGGCGCCGGCATCCTGATCCAGTTGCCCGACGAGTGCTACCGCGCCGACATGGCCAGCCAAGGCATCACCTTGCCGCCGGCCGGCGAATACGGCGTCGGCATGGTCTTCCTGCCCAAGGAACGGGCGTCGCGGCTGGCTTGCGAACAAGTGCTCGAGCGCGCCATCAAGGCCGAAGGCCAGGTCTTGCTGGGCTGGCGCGACGTGCCGGTCGACCGCGACATGCCGATGTCACCCACCGTGCGCGCCAAGGAGCCGGTGATCCGCCAGGTCTTCATCGGCCGCGGTGCCGACGTCATCGTGCCCGACGCGCTGGAACGCAAGCTTTACGTGATCCGCAAGACGGCGTCGGCGGCCATCCAGCGCCTGCAGCTGACCCACAGCGGCGAGTACTACCTGCCCAGCATGAGCTGCCGCACCGTCATCTACAAAGGCCTGCTGCTGGCCACCCAGGTCGGCCAGTATTACCGCGACCTGGCCGACCCGCGCGTGGTGTCGGCGCTGGCGCTGGTGCACCAGCGCTTCTCGACCAACACCTTCCCCGAATGGCGCCTGGCCCACCCCTACCGGATGGTGGCGCACAACGGCGAGATCAACACCGTCAAAGGCAACTTCAACTGGATGCGCGCGCGCCAGGGCGTGATGAAGTCGCCCGTGCTCGGCGACGACCTCAACAAGCTCTACCCGATCACCTTCGAAGGCCAGAGCGACACCGCCACCTTCGACAACGCGCTCGAGCTGCTGACGATGAGCGGCTACCCGCTGGCCCACGCCGCGATGATGATGATCCCGGAAGCCTGGGAGAACCACGAACTGATGGACGAGCGCCGGCGCGCCTTCTATGAGTACCACGCGGCGATGATGGAGCCCTGGGACGGCCCGGCGGCGATGGTGTTCACCGACGGCAAGCAGATCGGCGCCACGCTGGACCGCAACGGCCTGCGCCCGGCGCGCTACATCGTCACCGACGACGACCTGGTGGTGATGGCCAGTGAATCGGGCGTGCTGCCAATTCCCGAAAACCGCATCGTCAAGAAGTGGCGGCTGCAGCCCGGCAAGATGTTCCTCATCGACCTCGAGCAAGGCCGCATCGTCGACGACGAGGAACTGAAGAACCAGTTCGCCAACGCCCGCCCTTACCGGCAGTGGATCGAGAACGTGCGCGTGCGGCTGGACGCCATCCCCGTCGAAGGCGCGCCGCCCGGCGCCACCGAGTCGCTGCTCGACCGCCAGCAAGCCTTTGGCACGACGCAGGAGGACTTGAAGTTCCTGCTCGCACCGATGGCGGCCAACGGCGAAGAAGGCATCGGCTCGATGGGCAACGACTCGCCGCTGGCGGTGCTGTCCGACAAAAACAAGCCGCTGTACAGCTATTTCAAGCAGCTCTTCGCCCAGGTCACGAACCCGCCGATCGACCCGATCCGCGAAGCCATCGTGATGAGCCTGAACAGCTTCATCGGCCCCAAGCCCAACCTGCTCGACATCAACGCGGTCAACCCGCCGATGCGGCTGGAAGTGACGCAACCCGTGCTCGGCTTCGACGACATGGCGCGGCTGCGCGCGATCGAAAAGCACACCCACGGCAAATTCCGCAGCTGCGAGCTCGACATCACCTACCCGCTGGCCTGGGGCCGCGAAGGGGTGGAGGCCAAGCTTGCGTCGCTGTGCGCCGAAGCAGTGGACGCGCTGCGCGATGGCCACAACATCCTCATCATCACCGACCGCCGCGTCGGCCGCGACCAGGTCGCGATCCCGGCGCTGCTGGCGCTGTCGGCGGTGCACCACCACCTGGTGCGCGCCGGCCTGCGCACCACCGCCGGCCTGGTCGTCGAAACCGGCTCGGCGCGCGAGGTTCACCATTTCGCCGTGCTCGCCGGCTATGGCGCCGAAGCCGTCCACCCCTACCTGGCGCTGGAAACCCTGGTCGCCATGCACCAGCCGCTGAGCGGCGCGCTGGCGCCTGAGAAGGCGGTTGCCAACTACGTCAAGGCGGTCGGCAAGGGGTTGTCGAAGATCATGTCCAAGATGGGCGTCAGCACCTACATGTCGTATTGCGGCTCGCAGCTGTTCGAGGCCATCGGGCTGGAGAAGAACTTCGTCGCCAAGTACTTCCGCGGCACCGCCAGCCAGATCGGCGGCATCGGCATCTTCGAAGTCGCCGAGGAAGCCATCCGCACCCACCAGGCCGCGTTCAGCAACGACCCGGTGCTGGCCACCATGCTCGACGCCGGCGGTGAATACGCCTGGCGCGTGCGCGGCGAAGAGCACATGTGGACGCCTGACGCGATCGCCAAGCTGCAGCACGCCACGCGCGCCAACAAGTTTGACACCTACAAGGAATACGCCCAGCTCATCAACGACCAGAGCCGGCGCCACATGACGCTGCGCGGCCTGTTCGAGTTCAGGCTCGATCCGGCCAAGGCGATCCCGCTCGACGAGGTCGAGCCGGCAAGCGAGATCGTCAAGCGCTTCGCCACCGGCGCGATGTCGCTGGGATCGATCAGCACCGAGGCCCATTCGACGCTGGCGATCGCGATGAACCGCATCGGCGGCAAGAGCAACACCGGCGAAGGCGGCGAGGACCCGGCGCGCTACCGCAGCGAGCTCAAAGGCATCAAGGTCACGGCCGGCACCAAGGTCAGCGACATCATCGGCGCCAATGTCGTCGAGTCCGACTACACGCTCAGCGATGGCGACAGCCTGCGCAGCCGCATCAAGCAGGTGGCCTCGGGCCGCTTTGGCGTGACCACCGAATACCTGGTCAGCGCCGACCAGATCCAGATCAAGATGGCGCAAGGCGCCAAGCCCGGCGAAGGCGGCCAGTTGCCCGGCGGCAAGGTCAGCCAATACATCGGCATGCTGCGCTTCAGCGTGCCCGGTGTCGGCCTGATCAGCCCGCCGCCGCACCACGACATCTATTCAATCGAGGACCTGGCGCAGCTGATCCACGACCTGAAGAACGTCAACCCGCGCGCCAGCATCAGCGTCAAGCTGGTCAGCGAGGTCGGCGTTGGCACCATCGCCGCCGGCGTCACCAAGTGCAAGGCCGACCATGTCGTCATCGCCGGCCATGACGGCGGCACCGGCGCCTCGCCGTGGAGCAGCATCAAACATGCCGGCACGCCCTGGGAGCTGGGCCTGGCCGAGACCCAGCAAACGCTGGTGCTGAACCGCCTGCGCAGCCGCATCCGCGTCCAGGCCGACGGCCAGATGAAGACCGGCCGCGACGTCGTCATCGGCGCGCTGCTGGGCGCCGATGAGTTCGGCTTCGCCACCGCGCCGCTGGTGGTCGGGGGCTGCATCATGATGCGCAAGTGCCACCTCAACACCTGCCCGGTCGGCGTCGCCACGCAGGACCCGGTGCTGCGCAAGAAGTTCGCCGGCAAGCCCGAGCATGTCGTCAACTACTTCT
>JAUYAJ010000019.1 GCA_030693565.1 Rubrivivax sp. | reverse complement strand
CGGCTCGCTGCCCAGCGGCAGCAGCGTCGCCGACACCAGGGCGACGATGAACACCGTGCTCAACCCGTACTTGGGCAAGGCCAGCGCAGCGAGCACGACATGCATCCACTCTTCCATGGGCGGCCATTATGTTCAGCCCGCCGAAACCCCCTGAAGCGCCGCCGCCGGGCAGGTGCCGCCGCTATACTCCTGCCTCGTTTTTCAGCACCTCCCCCCTTGTTGTCCACCCCGCTCATCGGCGCCTACCGGCTGCCGAACAACCTCTTTGTCGCCCCCATGGCCGGGGTGACCGACAGGCCGTTTCGCCAGCTCTGCAAGCGCCTGGGGGCCGGCCACGCGGTCAGCGAGATGATCACCTCGCGGCGCGAGCTCTGGCACACGCTGAAGACCTCGCGGCGCGCCGACCACCAGGGCGAGGCGGCGCCGATCGCGGTCCAGATCGCCGGCACCGACGCCCAGATGATGGCCGAGGCCGCGGCCTACAACATCGACCGCGGCGCCCAGATCATCGACATCAACATGGGTTGCCCGGCCAAGAAGGTCTGCAACAAATGGGCCGGCTCGGCCTTGATGCAGGACGAACCGCTGGCGCTGCAGATCGTCGAGGCCGTGGTGGCCGCCTGCGCGCCGCACGGCGTGCCGGTGACGCTGAAGAAGCGCACCGGCTGGTGCGACGCCGAGCGCAACGCGCTGCGCATCGCGCGCGCCGCCGAATCGGCTGGCATCGCCCTCGTCACCGTCCACGGCCGCACCCGCGAGCAAGGCTACAAAGGCCTGGCCGAATACGACACCATCGCCGCCGTCAAGGCCGCGCTGCGCATCCCGGTGGTGGCCAACGGCGACATCGATTCACCGGCCAAGGCGCGCGAAGTGCTGGCCTATACCGGCGCCGACGCGCTGATGATCGGCCGCGCCGCCCAGGGTCGGCCGTGGATCTTCCGCGAGATCGCCCACTTCCTGGCCACCGGCGAGCTGCTGGCGGCGCCGGCCACGCTCGACGTCCAGCGCTGGCTGCTCGAGCACCTGAACGACCACTACGGCCTCTACGGCGAATACACCGGCGTGCGCACGGCGCGCAAGCACATCGGCTGGGCGGTGCGTGCACTGCCCGGCGGCGAGGCCTTTCGCGCGGCGATGAACACGCTCGACAGCATCGACGCCCAGCAGCGCGCCGTCACCACCTTCTTCGACGACCTGGCCGACCGCCACCGCCTGCTGCCCCAGCCGCTGGTGGCTGCGGCCAACGACGACCAGCTGGCACTGCAGGCATGAGCAAATCCCAGATCGACGACTGCGTGCGCGCCAGCCTGGAGCAGTACTTCAAGGACTTGCGCGGCGCCGAGCCGCATTCGGTGCACCAGATGGTGCTCGCTGCGGTCGAAAAGCCGCTGCTCGAAGTCGTGATGGCCCATGCCGACGGCAACCAGAGCAAAGCCGCCGAATGGCTGGGCATCAATCGCAACACCTTGCGGCGCAAGCTGCTCGAGCACAAGCTGCTCGCCTGAAGTTGGTGGCCGCGCGGTCGCCCCGAGGATCACCCCCCATGCCCCAGCTCACCGCCCTGCTGTCCGTGTCCGACAAGACCGGCGTCGCCGATTTCGCCCGCGCACTGCATGAACTCGGCGTCAAGCTGCTGTCGACCGGCGGCACCGCGCGGCTGCTCGCCGACGCCGGCCTGCCGGTCACCGAAGTGGCCGAGATCACCGGATTCCCGGAGATGCTGGACGGCCGCGTGAAGACGCTGCACCCGCGCATCCACGGCGGCTTGCTGGCGCGGCGCGACCTGCCGGCGCACATGGCGGCGCTGGCCGAGCAAGGCATCGGCACCATCGACCTGCTGGTCGTCAACCTCTACCCCTTCGCCCAGGCCACCGCGCGGCCCGACTGCTCGCTGGAAGACGCGATCGAGAACATCGACATCGGCGGCCCGGCGATGCTGCGTGCGGCGGCCAAGAACTGGCAGGACGTGGCGGTGCTGATCGACCCCGCGGACTACCCGCGCGCACTGGCTGAACTGCGGGCCGGCGCCATCGAGCGCAGCACCAAGTTCAGGCTCGCCAAGAAGGTCTACGCCCACACCGCCGCCTACGACGGCATGATCACCAACTACCTGACGTCGCTCGACGAAGGCGCCGAGCATTCGCCCGGCGCGGTGCCGCAGCGCCAGGCCTACCCCGGCGTGTTCAACCTGCAAGTGGGCAAGGTGCAGGAGATGCGCTACGGCGAGAACCCGCACCAGAGCGCAGCCTTCTACCGCGACAGCCAGCCCGCCGACGGCACGCTGGCGCACTGGACCCAGCTGCAAGGCAAGGCGCTGAGCTACAACAACATCGCCGACGCCGACGCCGCCTGGGAATGTGTGAAGAGCTTCGACGCCCCGGCCTGCGTCATCGTCAAGCATGCCAACCCCTGCGGCGTGGCGGTCGGCGCCAGCGCCGCCCTGGCCTATGACAAGGCTTTGCAGACCGACCCGACCTCGGCCTTCGGCGGCATCGTCGCCTTCAACCGGCCGCTGGACGGCGCCACCGCCGAGCGCATGCTGCAGTCCAAGCAGTTCATCGAGGTGCTGATCGCCCCGGCGGTCGACGCCGACGCCCGCGGCCTGCTCGCCGGCAAGGCCAACCTGCGGCTGCTCGTAGTGCCGATCTCCAAGTCGATGAACGCCTTCGACTTCAAGCGCGTCGGCGGCGGCTTGCTGCTGCAGTCGCAGGACGCCAAGAACGTGATGCCGGGCGAGCTGCGCGTCGTCACCCGGCTCGCGCCGACGGTGGCGCAGCAGGACGACCTGCTGTTCGCCTGGAAAGTGGCCAAGTTCGTCAAGAGCAACGCCATCGTGTTCTGCGCCGGCGGCATGACGCTGGGCGTGGGCGCGGGCCAGATGAGCCGCGTCGACAGCGCCCGCATCGCCCGCATCAAGGCCGGCAACGCCGGCCTGTCGCTGACCGGATCGGCCGTCGCCAGCGACGCCTTCTTCCCCTTCCGCGACGGCCTGGACGTGGTGATCGACGAAGGCGCGAGCTGCGTCATCCAGCCCGGCGGCTCGATGCGCGACGAAGAAGTCATCGCCGCCGCCGACGAGCGCGGCGTCGCGATGGTGTTCACCGGCACGCGCCACTTCCGCCACTGAGCGGGTGGCCGCGGCGGCGCAGCTTCAGGGCTGCAGCTGCAGCCGGTGCACGATGGTGGCGGGCTTGAGCTGCAGCGGCCGGTAGTCCACCGCCGCCCAGGTGCGGCTCATGTCGCCGTAGCGCGACGAGAACACCACCCCGCTCTGCCCGGTCTGGTAGATGAAGCGTGAGCGCTCCAGGTCCGCCAGGTCGTAGAGCGCGCGCATCGACGCCGCGTGGCGGTTGGCGAACGGCTCTTTCGCCTGGTCGACCTGGAAGTGACCGACGTTGACGGTGTAGCGGTCGCCGCCGGTGGCCACGCGCACGTCGAAGAACGGCGCCAGCGCGCCGACGTTGCTGAACGGCCGGTGCGCCGACAGCGCCGGATGCGCCGCGCCCCAGGTCCACTTCGCGGGGTCGGCGCCGTAGCGGGCCTGCAGCCGCGCCAGCGCGCGGTCCAGCGCCTGCCCCGAAGCGGCCAGGCAGCCGGCGGCGCCGCACCAGGCCTTGTCGTCACGTTCGAGCACACCTTCGATGGCCGGGCGCAGCACGCGCCGGCCATACATCGTCATCAGCCGATCCTGCCCCAGCTTGGCGCCGAGCACGCCGCGCGTGAACTCGTCGGTCCAGACCGAGAAGATCAGCGGCGCCGCGCTGTCGGCGCGCATCACGCCGTCGAAGTCCTTCAGCAGCGCCTGCGCTGCCGCGCCCAGCGCGTGGCTGGTTGGCGACTGGCGCAAATAGGGCAGCAGCTTGACGGTGGACAGCGAGAGCTCGTCCTTGTGCACCCCCTGCATCGACGCCAGGTCATGCAGGGGCTGGGCGGCCAGCATCGCCTCGATGCGCTGCTGGCGGTAGGGCGGCTCCCAGTCCGAGGTGATGAAGTGCGGGTAGTCGGCGCTGTGGATGCGCTGGTTGGCAGTGGCCAGCCAGCCGCGCGCGGCGATCGCCGCATGGTCGGCCTGCGGTGTGTCGGCATAGGGCAGCCAGCCGGTCCAGTCGTAGCGCGCGTCCCAGCCCGGCGCCGGCGCAACGCCGCGGATGTCGTTGTCCTGGCCACGCACAGGCACCTTGCCGATCGCCTTGTAGGCGACCGCGCCGCTGACGTCGGCCATCACCACGTTCTGCATCGGCGAGTGGTAGTCGGCGTAGGCGGCGGTCAATTCGGCCACCGTCTGCGCCTGGTTCGAGCGCATGCCCGCCAGCGCGCTGCGGTTGTCGGCGTCGAGCGCGCTCCAGCGCAGCGCGATGACGTAGCGGTCCAGGTCGAGCAGCGTGGTGTGCGACTTCTGCACGTCGCTGATCACCGGGCCGTGGCGCGTGCTGCGCACCGTCAGCGTGACGTCGGCAGCCTTCTTGACCTTGATGGTCTCGCTGCGGGTCTCGAACTCGGCCCAGCCCTGCGGCGTCTGGTAGCGCTTCGGGTTCGCCGGGTCGATGCGCTCGAGGTAGAGGTCTTGCACGTCGGGCCCGGTGTTGGTGTAGCCCCAGGCGACGCCCGCGGTGCGGCCGAGAACGACGAAAGGCAGGCCGGGCAAGGTGGCGCCGATGACGTCGAGCGCCGGCATGCCAGCGCTGGCCGGCGCCTGCAGGCGGGCGAAATACCAGATCGCCGGTGCGCTCAGCCCCAGGTGCGGATCGTTGGCCAGCAGCGGCTTGCCGGTCTTGCTGTGGTTGCCGGCGACGACCCAGTTGTTGCTGCCGCGGCCTTCGACGTTGCCCAGGTTGGCGCTGAAGTCATCAGCCCAGGGCCGGATCGCTTCAGCAACCAGCGACGGCCAAAGCGCGGTCGGTGCAGCGCCCGTTTTCACCGGCACCGGCACCGGCGCCGGCGCCTTGCGGTAGACGCCGAGTTCGGCGTACAGGCGCGCGAAGTCCAGCTGGGACGCCGGCGCCTCGCCCGGGTAAGGCGGCAGCAGCTGCCAGAGCTGTTCGGTGCTGAGCACCTGGGCCGCATTCAGGCGCGCGAACTCGGTGCTCCAGTTGCCGCCGAGGTCGAGCGCCATCATGATTTGCCAGCCCACGCTGTCCACTGGTGACCAAGGCTGACCCTTGGCCCCACCGGGCTTGACGCCGAGGATGTGGAATTCGGGGCTCAGCGCCTGCGCGCTGTGCTTGTGGAAGGCGTTGATGCCGTCGCTGTAAGCCTGCAGCGCTTGCTGGACGTCGGCCGGCAGCGCCTCCCATTGGCGCTGGGCGGCGCGCACGATGCCCAGCGTGCGCATCAGCTTGTCGGTCTCCAGCGTCGCTTCGCCGAACACCTCGGAGAGCTCGCCATGCATGACGCGGCGGTTGAACTCGAGCTGCCAGCCGCGCTCTTGCGCATGCACGTAGCCGATGCCGAACCAGGCGTCGCGCGCCGAGGCGGCGCGGATGTGGGTGACGTCGGCGCCGTCGCGCTCGATCGCCAGCGGCTGCTGCAGGCCCGGCGCCTTGAGCTCGCCGTCCAGCGCCGGCAGGCTGCGCCAGGCATAGACGGCGGCGGCTGCCGCGAGCAGGATCAGCAAACCCAGCAGGCCCAGGCCCAGCCGCTTGAACAGTCTCTTCATCGGCTTCTCCGGGCGCGGGCGTTCATCGCTGTGGGTTGGCGGCGTCAGCCGGCGGGGTCGGTCACAGCAGCACGATGTCGCATTGAGGATGCATCGCAGGAAAGTCTTTGTGGATCAACAGGTTGCGACGCATGGGACGGTACTGCTCATATCCGGCTACCCGTCTGGCTACCTGTCGCACACGGGCTCTGCCTGGGCTGCATGGGACATGGTGATCGCAGACATGAACAGCTCCAGCCTCGATGACAGGTCGCAGCTCAGGACGCAGCCCACGGTCGGTGACCCAGTCGACCGATCGGCCCAGCAGATCCTCGTGGAAGAACTGGACGCCGAAGACGCGCTCTGAAGCGGCCGGGCGATCAAAGGACACGAGGATGTCGACATCACTGCCGCCACCTGCGGCGTCACGCACCGTCGACCCAAACAGGGCGAGGTCGGTGACCCCGTATCGGGCCATCAGCGTGGGCTTGCTCTGCGCGAGTGCCGCCAGTACCACTGAACGCTTCATATGACCGTCCTGCACTTGAACACCGTCTCGACATTTGCGACAGCATAGCGGCTGCAGGCCCGTCCTGGCACGCGCAGACGGGGCCACATGTCGCCAACCGCAGAACTGCCTCATCGACCACCCCTGCCCGGCAAGCCCATCCCTTCGTTCAGGATCTCGCCATACCGCGCATAGCTGAACACGCGGCCGCGCTGCTTGCGCGTAAGTTCCGCGACCACGCCAATGCGCTCCAGGTGCGCCAGGGCCTTGTTCACCGTGGCCGGTGTGAGGCCGGTGGCGGCAACCAGTGACGTGGCCGTGGCGATGGGCTGCCGCTGCAGGGCCTGGTGAATCGCCGCTGCCGATCCCGCGGCGCGGCCGAGCCCCGCAATGCGCTGGCTGTCGGCCGAGGCCAATTCCAGAAGTCGTTTGGCCGATGTGGCAGCCTGCGTGGCGCTGGCCACCACGGCATCGGCGAAGAACTTCAGCCAGGCCTCCCAATCGCCCGACAGGCGCACCGCATTCAGCAGCTCGTAGTAGGTCTGCCGGTGTTCCTTGAAGTGCAGGCTCAGGAACAGCATCGGTTCGCGCATCAGGCCATCGACCGCGAGTTGCAGCGCGATCAGCAGGCGGCCCACCCGACCGTTGCCGTCGAGGAACGGGTGGATGGTCTCGAACTGCACATGCGCCAGTGCCGCCTTGACCAGCGGTGACGTGGGCTCGGGCACGTCGTGCAGGAAGCACTCGAAGAGTTTCAGGCATTCATCCAGCTCATTGACCGGCGGCGGCACGAACACCGCGTTGCCCGGGCGCGTGCCACCGATCCAGACCTGGCTCGACCGAAACTCGCCGGGCGTGAGCTTGGCACCACGCCCCTCGCTGCCCATCAACACCTGGTGCACCTCGCGGATCAGCCGCAGTGACAGCGGGAAGCCCCCGCGTACCCGCTCCAATCCGTGCTCCAGCGCCGCGACGTAGCGACTCACCTCGCGTGCGTCTTCCATCGGCACGCCCGGTTGTTCGTCCAGTTCGAACAGCATCAGGTCTGCGAGCGACGACTGCGTGCCTTCGATCATCGAGGACAGCACCGCCTCTTTGCGCACGAAGCTGTAGAGCAGCAGCGCTGCGTTGGGCAGCAGGTCGGTGACCGCGTCGAGCCGTCCAAGAGCGAGCAGCGCGGCGTCGAAACGACCGCGCATTGCCGGCGACCACTGGATGGCCGGACGCGGTGGCAACGGCGCCGGGACGAAGGCCTTGAACGACTCTCCGGCGGTGGCAACCTTGACGTATCGGCCCTGTAGCGAACGCTTCATTGGGAGATGGGAACCTAAACTAGCGGCAGACGCTATTTTAGAATCAACCATCTTCGTAAAACAATAGGTCGACTCGAACCATGAAGCGCATGCGGCTCCGAGGTTGACCTCGCTTGCCCTGAGGCGACATGCAGCGTTGATTGCCCCGGTTGCTTGTCTCCGATCTTTGTTGGAGAGCCTATCGTGGTGGGTCCGGCCGACACGGCTCCGTCGTTGCGTGCAAAGTGTGCCCGGTCGGGCCGCTGGAGTTCCACGCTGAACGTGATCCGATCATCACGCCACATTCGATGCGCAAGGATGCGCAGCCAGTGGCCTCATGACTAAGGCGACAACTACCTTGACACGCGTCAGGCGAGATCGACACGAGTTCTTGGCCCGCGGGCACGGCGTCGGCCCACGCGAGCTGCGCAAACTTACGAGAACGACGCCCTGTACGTCGTCGGATCGAGTCGACAATGACGATCTGGCCTACCCCGAAGTTCGAAAAGCCGTGGTGCGCGTCGAAACTCAAAAACGCGATACAGACAAAATTCCAACTCGTGTGAGTTCGCAAATGAGAGCTCGCCATTGCTGATGAAAAACGGGGTCTCTCTTGAAAATGCGGTCGTCTTAACTTCGATGAACCGTTCGCGGCCGTCCTCTTCGAACGACAGAACGTCGTACCCCGCGCCATCACCGCGGGCGCGTGACGTGTGCTCGATTCGGTCAGCGAGCCGCTGATGCCCGCGCTGGATGAGGCGCCAGCGCTCGTAGTGCAGAACAAATTCTTCACCAGCGAGGCCAAGACTTTGGTTCCTTGCCTCGCGCGCCAAATAGTCGTGCTGTGAAAGCGCTGACGGTTGATAGGCGTCCGGCTCTCGCGCCTTCAACTCCAGCGATGGCGGCTCAACTCGAACATCGTCAAATCGCGCGATCAAAGGTGACTCGGCCGGCAGCTCAACTGCTTTGCGTGCTGCGTCCTCCAACTGCGGCCGACGAGAGATTTGCCGAATTACCTCCTCGAAGAGAGCCTCGCGCTGGAAGTTTTTTCTCTGCTTGTAGCCCGGTATATGCGGGAACCCAAGTGGCTCTCCTGAATTTCAAGTGGGTTGCCTGGCGTGAGGGTTGATGGCTCTGAAGTCGAGCTTGCCGGCGATCAGGAAGATGACGGTCTTGATGGTGTCCAGGCGTGCGTAGCCGCGGGCGCGGCGCTTGGCAGCCTGGAACAGGCCGTTGATGGCCTCCAGGAAGCCGTTGGTCTGTCGGGTCCGCGCCCAGGCGACGATGCCCTCCATGTGAGTTCGGATCATCGAAGCGACCTCTTTCATCGCGTCGATCTTGGAGCGCATCACGCAGGTGCACCAGTGCCGCAGCAAGCGCCCGAGCACGTTGACCTGCTTGTGCTCCATGGCCAGGCGCAGTCGTTCCTTGTAGGCCCAGGCGCGGGCGGTCATCGTGAGCCTGGGCGCGGTGAGCAGCGCGTGCAGCGCCTGGCCGGCTGCGGGCTTGAGGCTGAAGACGTCCTTCAGCAACGTCCATCGCATACCCTTGAGCTGGGCGCCAAGCACTGGATCGATGCGCTGCTCGAGCCTGCGGGTCTTGTCCACGGCGGCACTGGCGTGGGCGATGACGTGGAACTTGTCGAAGGTGATCTGGGCGTCGGGAAGGTGCTCGGTCACGCCCTTGATGTAGGCGGCCGACATGTCGATGCTCACCCTGTCAATCTGCTCTGGAGGGCAGCCGTGCCAGTCCATGTGCTCGGCCAGTTCAGCCACGACCTGGGCGCCTCGGCCCTCGCCGACGAAGACCACGCGGCGTGCGTCGGCATCGGCGGCAATGGTCACGTACTGGTGGCCGCGCGCCCGCGAGGTCTCGTCGATGGCCAGCGAGGTGACAGCGCTGTAGTCGGCCAGACCCCCGGCGATGTGCACGTAGCGGCGACACATCGCCAGAACGCGGTACTCTGACTCGCCCACGATGCGCCCGACGGCGGCAAACGGCATCTGCTGGGCCAGCATGAGGATCAGCGCCTCGAACAGCAGCGTGAATCCGCTGAGTCGACCTGCGAAGTCCGGGTCGATCTGCCGAACCGCCCCATGAGGCAGACGCACCCGCGGCACGCGGACCTGCAGATGGCACTCATGCTGGAAGAAGTTCAGGTGCCGGTAGGTCTTGGTGACCGTGTCGTGCACCGGATGCTCACCAGGGTGGCCGCTGACACCAAACCGCGTACCGACCTCGAAGTCGATCAACACCGTCAGCCGCTTGGCGGCCTCGTCGAACTCCACCGACTTAACCGACCACGGGGACTTGATTCCCAGGGCCGCTTCGAACAGCTGCGTGCTCATTCACCCCTCCGCGCAAAGTCTCACGGCACGTAGGGTACCCACTCAGAATTCAGGAGAGGC
>JAUYAJ010000730.1 GCA_030693565.1 Rubrivivax sp. | reverse complement strand
CGACAGCGTGGTCGCACTCTGGCCCAGCCGCACATAGCCCAGGCCGACGTCGAGCAGCGTCTGCAGCTTGCGCGCCAGCGCCGGCACGGCGGCGAAGAAGCCATGGGCTTCCTCGACCGTCATCTCCAGCACCTGGGTGATGTTGCGGCCCTTGTAGAGGATCTCCAGCGTCTCGCGGTTGTAGCGCGCGCCGTGGCAGGTGTCGCAAGGCACGTAGACGTCGGGCAGGAAGTGCATCTCGACCTTGATGACGCCGTCGCCCTGGCAGGCTTCGCAGCGTCCGCCGCCCGCGGTCGAGCTGACGTTGAAGCTGAAGCGGCCGGCGCCATAACCGCGCTCGCGCGCCGTCGGCACTTCGGCGAACAGCTCGCGGATCGGCGTGAACAGCCCGGTGTAGGTGGCCGGATTGCTGCGCGGCGTGCGGCCGATCGGCGACTGGTCGACGTTGATGACCTTGTCGAACAGCTCCAGGCCTTCGATGCGATCGTGCGGCGCCGGCTCCTGGTGGCTTTGGTAGAGCTTCTTGGCGACCGCGGCGTACAAGGTGTCGTTGACCAGCGTGCTCTTGCCCGAGCCGGAGACGCCGGTGACGCAGGTGAACAGGCCGACCGGGATCTCGGCCTCGACATGCTGCAGGTTGTTGCCGCGCGCGCCGACGATGCGCAGCACGCGGTCGGCGTCGCCTCTGGGGCGCTGGCGGCGCTGCGGCAGTTCGATGCGCAGCGCGTGCGCGAGGTAGCGGCCGGTCAGCGATTCGGGGTCGTCGGCGACTTGCTGCGGCGTGCCCTGGGAGACGACATGGCCGCCGTGCACGCCAGCGCCAGGCCCCATGTCGACCACGTGGTCGGCGGCGCGGATCATGTCTTCGTCGTGCTCGACCACGAGCACTGAATTGCCGAGGTCGCGCAGATGGCGCAAGGTGCCGATCAGGCGCTCGTTGTCGCGCTGGTGCAGGCCGATGCTGGGTTCGTCGAGCACGTACATCACGCCCGACAAGCCGCTGCCGATCTGGCTCGCCAGGCGGATGCGCTGCGCCTCGCCGCCGCTCAGGGTGTCGGCGCCGCGGTCCAGGCTCAGGTAGGTCAGGCCGACGTCGTTGAGGAAGCGCAGCCGCGAGCGGATCTCGCGCACGATCTTGTCGGCGATCTCGGCCTTGGCGCCGACCAGCTTCAGGCCTTCGAAGTAAGCCAGGCAGTCGGCCAGCGTGGCGTGCTCGACCTCGTAGATCGGCCGCCCCTGGCCCGGGGTGTCTGCCTGCTGCAGAAAGACGTGGCGGGCCTCGCGGCGCAGCCGCGCGCCGACGCAGGCCGGGCAGGGCTTGGCGGCCTGGTAGCGCGACAACTCCTCGCGCACGGTGACCGAATCGGTCTCGCGCCAGCGGCGCTCGAAGGTCGGCACGATGCCTTCGAAGGGGTGGTTGCGCTTGACGCTGCGGCTGCGCCCCTTGGCGCCTTCGGCCTGGTAGACGAACTCGATCTCTTCGTCGCCCGAGCCATGCAGCAGCACCTGGCGCGCCGCTGCCGGCAAGGCCTCGAAAGCGCTGTCGATATCGAAGCCATAGTGCCGGGCCACGCTCTCCAGCAGCGAGAAGGTGTAGGCGTTGCGGCGGTCCCAGCCTTTGACGGCGCCGGCCGCCAGGCTCAGCGAAGGGAAGGCGACGACACGCTCGGGGTCGATCGCCGTCACCTGGCCCAGACCGTCACACGACGGGCAGGCGCCGACGGGCGAGTTGAACGAGAACAGGCGCGGCTCCAGCTCCGCCAGCGAATAGCTGCACACCGGGCAGCCGAACTTGCTGCTGAACAAGTGTTCGCGCGCCGTAGCGGCGTCCATTTCGAGCGCGATGGCGCGGCCGTCGGCGATGCGCAGCGCGGCCTCGAAGCTCTCGGCCAGGCGCTGGCCGATGTCGGGGCGCACGCGCAGGCGGTCGATGACGACGTCGATGTCGTGCTTCTCGTTCTTCTTCAGCGCCGGCACGTCCTCGGCCTCGACGACGCTGCCTGGCACGCCGCTGGAGCCGACACGAAAGCGCACATAGCCACGCGCCTGCATGTCCAGGAACAGCTCGACGAACTCGCCTTTGCGGTCGCGCACCACCGGCGCCAGCACCATCAGCCGGGTGTCTTCGGGCAGCGCGAGCACAGCGTCCACCATCTGGGCGATGCTTTGTGTCTGCAGCGCCAGGCCATGGTCGGGGCAATGCGGGGTGCCGGCGCGGGCGTAGAGCAGGCGCAGGTAGTCGTGGATCTCGGTGATCGTGCCGACCGTCGAGCGCGGGTTGTGGCTGGTCGCCTTCTGCTCGATGCTGATCGCCGGCGACAGCCCTTCGATGACGTCGACGTCGGGCTTGTCCATCAGCTGCAGGAACTGGCGCGCGTAGGCCGACAGGCTTTCGACGTAGCGGCGCTGGCCTTCGGCGTACAAGGTGTCGAAGGCCAGACTCGACTTGCCCGAACCCGACAGCCCGGTGATCACCACCAGCGCGTGCTTGGGGATGTCGAGGTCGATGTTCTTCAGGTTGTGCGTGCGTGCGCCGCGGACCCGGATCAGCGGGATGTCGTGGGCGGTGGCGGGCTCGGCAGGCATGGGGTGGCGGGCAAACGGACGATGATAGCGGGGGCCTGCTGCGCGGCCGCTGCCGGCGCAGCCTGGCGCGTGCCTCAGCCCACCGACACCGGCACCAGCGTCATGGTGTCGTTGCCGAAGATGTCGATCACTTTCACCGCCACCGTGTAGCGCCCGGCCCGGCCGTAGCTGTGCGGCGCGGTCTTGAGTTCCAGCTCGCGCACCTGGCGGGTGCGATAGCTCTGCCACTCGTTCTCGAAGATGAAGCCGCCGGTCCAGTGCTCTTCCCACTCGACCAGATCGCCCTGCACCGGCGGCACTTCGGCCAGGTTGCCTTGCACGGCCAGGCTCTTGGGGCGCTTGATGATTTCCTTGCGCGAACCGTAGTCGAAGTCCACCGCCCAATAGTCGACCCAGTCGGTCCAATGCTTGGTCAGGCGCTCGCGCGTGACCACGCCGTCCTTGCTCTTGCTCACCTTGACCAATTGGCCGGCATCGCACAGCACCTGGCTCTTGCCGTCGCGCAGCGCGGCAATCGCCGCATCCATTGCGCCCTGGGTGTAATAGACCGAGAAGTCGCTCAGCTCGATGGCGAGGCTGGACTTGTCCTTCTTGTCGTAGCGCGGCGTGGCTTCGATGAAGGCAATGTCGTGGAAGACCACCTGGCCGCGCTCGACCGCGCGTTTGTCGAAGACTTCGGCCGGGATGTGCTTGGGCGTGAGCTCGATGCCCTTGGCGCGCGCCTCTTCCAGCACCGCCGGGAACAGGCCCATCTCGAACTCGAAGGCCAGCAGGTCGACGCGCGAGGCGCTGCGCTTGCGGCACTCCATGATGACTTCCTCGACGAACAGGCGCCCCACCGGCAGGTTGATCGGCCCGATCACCACCAGCCGGCCGTTGAAGCCGCCATGGAAGAAGCCCGGCTCGGCCAGCGGCTGCGCCTTGTAGGCGCGCAGGATCAGTTCGCGGAACTCGCGCTCCTTCTGCGCCAGCGCTTGCTCTTTCTGTGCGCCGCTGAGGCGGCCGCCGATGTTCAGATAGGCCTGGCGCTCGTAGCGGCCCAGGTTCAGAACCTCGAAGGCGCGGAAGGGCTTGCCTTGGGCTTGCAGCTGGCGCTGCACGCCGATCAGCCGTTTGCGCGTGGTGTGGATGCCGAACTTGCCCAGGTCGGTGGCCAGCCATTTGCGGCCGAGTTTTTCGGCGACGGCGGCGGTGGTGCCTGAGCCGCAAAAGAAGTCGGCGACCAGGTCGCCTTCGTTGCTGCTGGCTTTGATGATGCGTTCGAGGAGGGCTTCGGGTTTTTGGGTCGCGTAGCCAGCGGCCTCCTTCGCTTGCGAATTGATCGCGTTCAAGTCGCCCCAAATGTCTTGACTGGGCACGCCGGGCATTTCATCGAGATAGCGCTTGTAGCGTGGCACAGCGCCTTCGCTCGGTTGAATGATTCGACCGGCTGCGTGCAGCGCCGCCATTCGATCCTGCGAGTAGCGCCAGTACCGCGTCACCCCGAGGAACTCGTAGCTGGGGTTGCCTTTGCCCGCGCCGCCCGGCGCGGTAAGGTTGTCGAGCTCATACCGACGCCCGGTTCCCTCTTCGACCTTCTTGTAGTGCGTGCGCAAGTACTCGGGGTCGTAGCTCGTGTACTGCTGGTTCCAGGCGTAACGCTCGTCCTTGCTGTACAGCAGGATCACGTCGTGCACCCGCCCTAGGTGCTGCGAGCCTTGCCCGCTGTCGCTGTGCGCCGTCTGCCGCTTCCAGATGATCTGGTTCAGTGCGCGGTCCTTGCCGAAGACTTCGTCGAGCAGACCGCGCACGTAGTGCGAGACGCCCCAGCCCATGTGCACATAAATCGACCCATCCTCCGCCAGCAAATCCCGCATCAGGATCAGCCGCTCGTAGATCATCGCGATGAACGAATCCGCGCCGCGCCCCCAGGTGTCGCGGTAGGC
>JAUYAJ010000726.1 GCA_030693565.1 Rubrivivax sp. | reverse complement strand
GGGGCGATGCGGTCTTCGTTGATGACGCGCAGGTTGCCCACGCCCATGTGCGCCGGGTCGTGGTAGTCGGCAAACGAAAAGCTGTGGAAGCTGTTGAGCCAGCCGTGGTCGGCGTGGCCGCGTTCTTGGGACTTGCGCAGTTGGATCATGGCCTGCTCCTGTAGAGACCTCACTGTAGGCAGCGCGGGCAGCTTCGGGGTGGCCGGCGCTTGTCGCCTCCGTTCAAATAAGATGAAGCCATGACCGATCGCCGCCAAGCCCTGACCCCCGACGCCTTGCTGATGGTCGACACCATTGCGCGCAACGGCAGCTTTGCGGCGGCGGCGCGTGAACTCGGCAAGGTGCCTTCGGCGCTGACCTACAGCGTGCGCCAGCTCGAAGAAGCGCTCGACGTGCTGCTGTTCGACCGCAGTTCGCGCCAGGCCCAGCTCACCGCCGCTGGCACCGAGTTGCTGCATGAAGGGCGCCGGTTGCTGCAGGAAATGGACGCGGTGGCGAACCGGGTGCGCCGCGTCGCCAGCGGCTGGGAGGCCGAACTGGCAATCAGCGTCGACGACGTGTTGTCGATGCCGACGATGTTCGAACTGGTCGAGGCCTTCTGCAGCGTGCCGGTCGACGAGCGGCAAGGCCCGGCGACGCGGCTGCGGCTGCGCAGCGAGGTGCTGGCCGGCACCTGGGAGGCCTTGGCCTCGGGCCAGGTCGACCTGGCGATCGGCGTTGCCGCGCTGTTCGCCAACCCGGGCGGCATCGAGATGGCGCCGCTGGGCACGATCGACTTCGTCTATTGCGTGGCGCCGCACCACCCGCTGGCGAGCGCGGCCACGCCGCTGGCCGACTCGGCCCTGGTCCACCACCGCGCGGTGGCGGTGGCCGACACCGCGCAGCGCCTGAGCCCGATCACCGTCAACCTGCTGCCCGGCCAGGACGTGCTGACCGTGCCGTCGATGCGCGCCAAGCTCGAAGCCTTGCTGCGCGGCCTGGGCAGCGGCTACCTGCCCGAGCCGCTGGCGCGCCCGCACCTCGAGGTCGGCCACCTGGTGGCGCGCGAGACGGTGCGCCAGCTGCCGCGCGCCGAGCTGCATTACGCCTGGCGCGCCGAACGCGGCCACGCCGGCCTTGGCAAGGCGCTGCAATGGTGGCTGGCGCAGTTGGCCAGCCCGACGACACGCCGCGCCCTCATCGAACGCCAGGCCGGGCGACTGGGGTGAGCTACAGCGGCCGCTTCGCGCCGTCGCCGACCGGCCCGCTGCACGCCGGCTCGCTGGTCGCGGCGCTGGCGAGCTGGCTCGACGCACGCGCCCACGGCGGGCGCTGGCTGGTGCGCATCGAAGACGTCGACCGGCCGCGCTGCGTCGCCGGCGTCGACGCCGTCATCCTGCAGCAGCTGGCGCGCTGCGGCCTGCTGCCCGACGCCCCGCCGGTGTGGCAGTCGACACGCGACGCCGCCTACGCCCAGGCGCTGCAGACGCTGGTGGCCGGCGGCTCGGCTTATGCCTGCGGCTGCACGCGCAAAGACGTCGACGACGCGCTGGCGGCGCAAGGTGTGGTCCACCAGCGCCATGGCGAGCGCGTCTACCCCGGCAGCTGCCGGCCCGAGCGCGGCGGCCTGCATGGCCGGCTGGCGCGCGCCATGCGCCTGCACACCGGGCGCAGCGGGCCGATCGACTGGCACGACCGCCGGCTCGGCGCGCAGCGCCAGAACGTCGAGACCGAGGTCGGCGACTTCGTGCTGCGGCGTGCCGACGGCTTGTGGGCTTACCAGCTGGCGGTGGTGGTCGACGACGGCTGGCGAGGCGTGACCGACGTCGTGCGCGGCGCCGACCTGGCCGACAACACGCCGCGGCAGATCCTGCTGCAGCGCGCCCTCGGCCTGCCCGAACCGCGCTACCTGCACACGCCGCTGGTGCTGGGCGCCGACGGCAACAAGCTGTCCAAGCAGAACGGCGCGCAGGCGCTCGACCTGGCCGACCCGGCCCTGGCCGTGCACCAGGCAGCGCAGGTGCTCGGCCTGGCGCTGCCGGCCACCGGCACGCTGGCCGAGACCCTGGCCGCGGCCGTGCGCGCCTGGGCTGGCATGATGGCGGGTGCCGCGGCCAGCAGTTCGCTGGCCCCTCCCATCACCCCCCACTCAGAGGACAGGACTCCATCATGACCACCACCGCTTCCGGCCTGCAATACGAAGACACCGTCGTTGGTGAAGGCGCCGAAGCCGTCAAAGGCAACCGCGTCAAGGTGCACTACACGGGCTGGCTGCACGACGCCGGCGCCGACAAGCAGCGCGGCAAGAAGTTCGATTCGAGCAAAGACCGCGGCGACCCGTTCGCCTTTGCGCTCGGCGCCGGCCAGGTGATCGGCGGCTGGGACGAAGGCGTACAAGGCATGAAGATCGGCGGCACCCGCGTGCTGACGATCCCGCCCGAGCTCGGCTATGGCGCGCGCGGCGCCGGCGGCGCCATCCCGCCCAACGCGACCCTGGTGTTCGAGGTCGAGCTGCTGTCGGTCTGAACATCCACAGCGGGCCCTGCGCGGCCCGCTGCCAACGAAAAACGGGCCCCTGAGGGCCCGTTGTCGTTCATGCCGGCGAACCCGGCAGGCGCTTGATCAGCGCGCCGGGCGCGGACCGGCCTTCGAGAAGGTCTTGCCAGCCGGCTTGAAGGTCTTGCCGAAAGGGCGCGGGGCAAAGGTCTTGCCACCCGGCCGCTCGGGGCGGGCGAAAGGCTTGGGCTCGACGCGCTTGGGCTCAAGGCCTTCGATCGTCGCCGCCGGGATGCGCTGGGTGGTGAAGTGCTGGATGCGGTTCACCATCTGGGCGTCACGGCGCTCGGCCAGCGTCACCGCCAGGCCGGAGCGGCCGGCACGGCCGGTGCGGCCGATGCGGTGCACATAGTCCTCGGCCTTCATCGGCAGACCGTAGTTGATGACATGGCTGATCGTCGGCACGTCGATGCCGCGCGCAGCGACGTCGGTGGCCACCAGCACGCGCAGGTCGCGCGAACGCAAGCCTTGCAGCACGCGGGTGCGCCGGCCTTGCGGCATGCCGCCGTGCAGCGAGGCGACACGGTGGCCCATGTCGGCCAGGCGGTCGGCCAGCCAGTCGGCGTCGCGCTGGGTGCTGGTGAACACCAGTGCCTGCTCCATGCTGCGCTCGGTCAGGATGTGGTCGAGCAGCGCATTCTTGTGCGTCTGGTCGTCGGCCCAATGCAGGCGCTGCTCGATGTCGGCGTGCTTCTCGGTGTGCGAGGCGATGTCGATGCGCTGCGGGTCGCGCAGCAGATCCTGCGCCAGCCGGCCGACATGGCCGGCGAAGGTGGCGCTGTACATCATGGTCTGGCGCGTCTGCGGCGTCGCCTTGGCGATGTGGTGGATCGGGTCGATGAAACCCATGTCGAGCATGCGGTCGGCTTCGTCGAGAACCAGGATCTCGACGTTGCTCATGATCGCGCGGCCCGACTCCATGTGGTCGATCAGCCGGCCCGGGGTGGCGATGAGCACGTCCAGCGGACCACGCAGCGCCTTCAGCTGGGCGCCATAAGGCACGCCGCCGACGATGGTGGCCACACGCAGGCCGGGCACATGGCGACCGTAGTCGACGGTGGCCTTGGCGACCTGCATCGCCAGTTCACGCGTCGGCGTCAGGATCACGACACGCGGGCCTTGCACACGCGGCTTGCTGGTGTCGGCACGGGCGTTGAGCACGCGCTGCAGCGCCGGCAGCACGAACGACGCGGTCTTGCCGCTGCCGGTGCTGCTCGACACCATCAGGTCATGGCCTTCCAGGCCCGGCGGGATGGCACGCGATTGCACTTCGGTGGCGGTGGCGTAGCCAGCGTCCTGCACGGCGCGGGTCAGATTGGCATGCAGGTTCAGATTTTCGAAACTCATCGTCTTCTCTCAGAAATTCCAGCGTGCACAAGCACGCCAGCGGCCCGGCTGGGGCCGTTGGGACAGGTCGCAAAGGGCTGACACCCGGCCAGAAAGGCCGGGCATACGGATCAAGGCGACGGCATCGCCGCCGACCCGTGACCCGGACAGAACAGTCCGGGTTTGCTGCTGCCTGGCCGGACGGCGGTTGCCGCGCGGCTAGAGAGACGAAGGTCGAAGGGGATGAACGAAAGGCTTCAAGTTCAAGCCAGCCTATGAGTATATCCGACTTCGGGTAAACCTGAATAGGTGTTTTGTGCAGCGCCTTCAGGCGCCGGCCAGGAAGCGCTCAATCAGCGCGAACTGCGCCGGCGTGTTCAAGGCCGGCGCATGGCCGCAGCCGGCGATGGTGGCCACCACCGCGCGCGGGCCGCGCACACGCATCGCCTCGGCCACTTCGGGCAGCAGCAGGTCCGAGCTTTCGCCGCGCAGACACAGCACCGGCAGGTCGAGCGAATCCCAGGCCGCCCACTGAAGGTAGTCGTCCGGGTGGTGGCTGAACTGCATCACCATCGCCGGGTCGTAGTGCGGCGTCCAGCGGCCGTCGGGCAGGCGACGCGCCGAGGTCTCGGTGAGCGAGCGCCACTGGTCGTCATCGAGCCAGCCATAAGGTGCGTAGACGCTGCGGAAATACTGCTCCAGCTCGAGCATCGTCGCGAAGTCGGGCGGCGTGCCGGCGTAGCTTCGGACGCGCGCGATGGCGGCGTCGGCAAGCTGCGGGCCGATGTCGTTGAGCACCAGCCGGCGCACACGCCCGCGCAGCGCGCCGGCCGCGGCACGCAGCCCGATCGCGCCGCCCATCGAGGTGCCGACCCAGTGGCAGCGCTCGATGCCGAGCTGGTCGAGCAAAGCCACCGCCAGCTGCTCGTAGAAAGCCAGGCAGTACTCGCGCTCGGGCGCCGGGCTCCACTGGCTGAGGCCGCGGCCTATGGTGTCCGGGCAGATCACGCGGTATTGCGCCGACAGCTGGCGCGCCAGCGGGTCCATGTCGCGCCCGGTGCGCGCCAGGCCATGCCAGGCGACGACGACTTCGTCGTGGCCGGCGCCCCATTCCATGCAGTGGATCTCGCGCCCGGCGCAGCTCAGGTAGCGCGAGCGGGCATCGTTCATCGCAGCATCCTGACGGCACGTGCGCGCAGCCTGCCGACGACGCCGGTGGGGAAGTGGTAGACCGAGAGCACGAAGAGCACGCCCAGCCAGAGCAGCCAGCGGTCCGGCGCGACCAGGGCCTGCAGCACCGGCACGCCTTGCACCGCCGTGGCGCCCAGCGCCAGCAGCGTCTGCAGATAGTTCTGCGCCAGCACGAAGAGCATGGCGCCGATCACCGCGCCGTACATCGTGCCCATGCCGCCGATGACGACGATGAGCAGGATGTCGAGCATGATCTCGAAGGACAGCGTGGTGTCGGGCCCGGTGTAGCGCAGCCACAGCGCCAGCAAAGCGCCGGCGATGGTGGCGAACAGCGCCGACAGCACGCTGGTCAGCGTGCGGTAGACGACGGTGCGGTAGCCGATGGCCTCGGCGCGGAAGTCGTTCTCGCGGATCGCCTGCAGCACGCGCCCGAAGGGTGAATTGACGATGCGCAGCAGCAGCAGGAAGAGCAGCGTGACGACGACGAACAGCAGCCAGTAGGTGAGCAGCCGGCCGTCGATGAGCACGCCCAGGAACTCGCTCTCGAAAGGCTCGAACGAAGGTTGCAGCCAGGTCGGGTTCTTGAAGCTCAGGCCGTCTTCGCCGCCGGTGAACTCGCTCAGCTGCGAAGCCAGGGTCTGGAAGGCGGTGGCCACGGCGAGCGTGATCATGGCGAAGAAGATCGCCTTCACGCGCAGGCTGAACAGGCCAATCACCAGCGACAACAGCACCGACACCACGATCGCCGCCGCCAGCCCGACGCCCACCGCCGCCCAGCCCTCGCCCATGCGGCTGCTGGCGATGGCGATGCCGTAGGCGCCGATGCCGAAGAACATCGTGTGCGCGAAGCTGACGATGCCGGTGTAGCCCAGCAGCAGGTCGAAGCTGGCCACCAGCAGGATGAAGACCAGCATCTTGGCCGCCACGTTCAAAGCCTTGGCGCCGGGGAACAGGAAGGGCGCGAGCGCCAGACCGGCGAAGATCAGCAGCAAGGCCAGCGCCAGCCAGCGGCTGCGCGGCAGGTCGTGCGACAGCAGGCGGTGCAGCGCGTTCATCGCGAGGTCACCGGGTACAGACCGCGCGGGCGCCAGAGCAGGATCGCCACCATCAGTGCGATGTTCGAGAACAGCGCCACCTTGGGCGCCAGGTAGCCGGTGTAGTTGGCCAGCAAGCCGACCATCAGCGCGCCGACGAAGCAGCCCAGCGTCGAGCCCAGGCCGCCGATGATGATGACGATGAACAGCAGCACGTTGACCTGGGCGCCGATCTGCGGCGTCACGCTTTGCTGGTACAGGCCCCAGAGCACGCCGCCCAGCCCGGCCAGCGCCGAGCCGGCGACGAAGACACCGATGAACAGGCGGCGGATGCGGTAGCCCAGCGACTCGACCATCTCGCGGTCCTGCACGCCGGCGCGCACCAGCAGGCCGAGCTTGGTGCGGTTGAGCACCCAGGCCAGCCCGGCAAAGACGAGCAGCCCGATGACGACGGCGAGCACGCGGTATTTCTCGATCGCCGCGTCACCGATGATGAAGGCGCCGCGCAGCGACTCGGGCAGCGGCAGCGCAATCTGCTGCGGCCCCCAGATCACCTTGATGATCTCCTCGCCGACGATCATGCCGCCCATGGTGATGAGGATCTGCTTCAGGTGCATGCCGTAGACCGGGCGCACGATGACTTGCTCGAAGGCCCAGCCGAGCGCGCCGGCCACCGTCATCGCCGCCAGCATGGCGATGAAGATCGCGCCCAGGTTGAGCGCCACCGAGTCGACCGCGGTCCAGTCGACCATCGCCCCGAGCACGCTGGTGGCGACGAAGGCGCCGAAGGCGACGAACACGCCATGGCCGAAGTTCAGCACGTCCATCAAGCCGAACACCAGCGTCAGCCCGGAAGCGATGACGAAGACGATCAGCCCCATCGCCAACCCGGCCGCGGTGAGCGTGAGCCAGGTCGACGGCGAGCCGATCGCCGGCAGTGCAACCAGCGCCAGCGCCACCAGCAGCGCCAGCGGGATCCAGTCGAACTCGGCTTTGGGGATGGCACTGCTGCTCATGCGTGGGCGCCCAATGACAAGCCCAGCAGACGCTGCTGCAGCGCTGCGTCTTGCGCCAGTTCGGCCATCGCGCCGGCGTGCACGACACGGCCGTCGTCCATCACCGCGACGTGGTCGCCGAGCGCACAAGCCATCTGGAAGTTCTGCTCGACGAGCAAGAGGGTGGTGCGCTGCGACTTCAGTTCACGAAAGGCGCTGATCAGGTTCTGGATGATCGACGGCGCCAGGCCTTTGCTGGGCTCGTCGATGAGCAGCAGCTCACGCGGTTCGATGATGGCGCGCGCCACCGCCAGCATCTGCTTCTGGCCACCGCTGAGCTTGCCGGCCGGGTAGAGCCAGAACTTCTGCAGCGCCGGAAAGAGGCCGAAGATCCACGACAGCCGCGCTTTGTCGATGGCGTCGGCATGGGCGGCGCCGCGGGCGGCGAGCACCATGTTTTCCTGCACCGTGAGGTCGCCGAAGAAGCCCATGCTTTCGGGCACGTAGGCGACGCCGCGCTGCGCGATTTCCGGCGTGGGCAGGGTGTGGATCGCCTCGCCCTTGAAGCGGATGCTGCCGCCCGAGGCCGGCCACAAGCCCATCACCGTGCGCAGCGTCGTCGTCTTGCCGGCGCCGTTGCGGCCCAGCAGCATCGTCACCTCGCCGGCCGG
>JAUYAJ010000283.1 GCA_030693565.1 Rubrivivax sp. | reverse complement strand
CCGGCGAGTCGAGCTCGGTGGTGACTGCGATCGATGGCTACCAGATGGCCCGCAAGGGCCGCGCCGGCCCGGCGCTGGCCGCGGCGGGCATCGGCTCGTTCTTCGCCGGTTGCGTGGGCACGATCATCATTGCCGCTTTCGCGCCGCCGCTGACCGAAGTGGCCTTCAAGTTCGGCCCGGCCGAGTATTTCTCGCTGATGACGCTGGGTCTGATCGGCGCCGTCGTGCTGGCCTCGGGTTCGCTGATCAAGGCGATCGCGATGATCATCCTGGGCCTGCTGCTCGGGCAGATCAACACCGACGTCATCTCCGGCGTGCCGCGCTACAGCTTCGACATCCCCGAGCTGACCGACGGCATCGGCTTCGTCGCCATCGCCATGGGCGTGTTCGGCTTCGGTGAGATCATCTCCAACCTCGGCCGCCCGGCCGAGCACCGCGAAGTCTTCACCAAGGACGTCAAGGGACTGTGGCCGACCAAGAACGACTTCAAGGATGCCTTGCCGGCCATCCTGCGCGGAACGGCGCTGGGCTCGATCCTGGGCATCCTGCCCGGCGGTGGCGCCTTGCTGGCCTCGTTCGCCGCCTACACGGTGGAGAAGAAGGTCCGTGGCCGTCCCGGCGAAGTGCCGTTCGGCCAGGGCAACATCCGCGGTGTGGCAGGCCCCGAGTCGGCCAACAACGCCGGCGCCCAGACTTCGTTCATCCCCATGCTGACGCTGGGCATCCCGCCCAACGCGGTGATGGCGCTGATGGTCGGCGCGATGACGATCAAGGGCATCCAGCCCGGCCCGCAGGTGATGACCAGCAACCCCGAGCTGTTCTGGGGTTTGATCGCATCCATGTGGATCGGCAATGCGATGCTGATCATCTTGAACCTGCCCTTGATCGGCATCTGGATCAAGCTGCTGACGGTGCCTTACCGCTTTCTGTACCCGGCAATCCTGGTGTTCTGCGCCATCGGCCTGTACACGCTGAACAACAACAGCTTCGACGTCTATATGGCGGCTGGCTTCGGCCTCGTGGGCTACTTGTTCTACAAGCTGAGCTGCGAGCCGGCGCCCTTGCTGCTGGGCTTCATCCTCGGGCCGATGATGGAAGAGAACCTGCGCCGGGCCTTGCTGCTCAGCCGCGGCGACTGGACCGCCTTCGTCACCCGGCCTTTGTCGGCTGCGCTGCTGGCGGCGGCGGTGCTGATGATCATCGTGGTCTCGCTGCCGTCGATCAAGAACAAGCGCGAAGAAGCCTTCAAGGATGCCGACTGAGGGTGACTGGCAGGCATCGCAGCCTGCCCGTCATTGACCTGACCCCGACCGGCGCTGTGCGCGCCGGTCCGCCGCCGGCGACGCCATGGGAATGACGTCGCCGGCCGCACTGGCGCCGCTTCAGAACCCGGTCTTCCGCGGCTTGTGGCTGGCCTGGCTGGCGGCCAACCTGACGATGTGGATGAACGACGTCGCAGCCGCCTGGCTGATGACGACGCTGACCACCAGCCCGGTGATGGTGGCGCTGGTGCAGACCGCGTCCACGCTGCCGGTGTTCCTGCTCGGCCTGCCGAGCGGCGCGATGGCCGACATCGTCGATCGACGGCGCTACTTCGCCGTCACCCAGCTCTGGGTCTCGGTCAACGCGCTGGTGCTGGCCGGGCTCTCGCTGGCCGGGTTGCTCTCGGCTCCGCTGCTGCTCGGGCTGACCTTCGTCAACGGCGTCGGGCTGGCGATGCGCTGGCCGGTGTTTGCCGCCATCGTGCCGCAAGTCGTCGAGCGCGAGCACCTGCCGGCGGCGCTGGCGCTGAACGGCATCGCGATGAATCTCTCGCGCGTGATCGGCCCGGTGCTGGCCGGCGTGCTGATCGCCGCCTTCAGCTCGGCCGCGGTGTTCGCCGTCAACGCCTTGCTGGCGGCGGCGGCCTTCGTGCTGATCCTGCGCTGGCGCTCGACGCCGCGCACCAGCGCCTTGCCAGGTGAACGCTTCGTCGGTGCGATGCGCGTCGGCCTGAACTTCGCCATGCAGTCGGCGCTGCTGCGCGCGGTGCTGCTGCGCATCTTCCTGTTTTTCCTGCATTCGACCGCGCTGATGGCCTTGCTGCCGCTGGTGGCCCGTGAACTGCACGGCGGCGGGCCCGCCACCTTCACGGTGATGCTGAGCTGCCTGGGCGGCGGCGCCATCGTGGCAGCGCTGTATTTCCCGCGCTGGCGCCAGCGTTTCGACCGCGACCAGTTCGTGCGCCTGGGCACGCTGGTGCACGCCGGCATGAGTGCCTTGATCGTCCTCGTGCCCGAGATCTGGCTCGCGCTGCCGGCGATGTTCATCATCGGCATGGCCTGGATCTCGGTGGCCAACACGCTGACGGTGGCGGCGCAGAGCTTCCTGCCCGACTGGGTGCGCGCGCGCGGCATGTCGATCTACCAGACCGCGCTGATGGGCGGCGCGGCGGCCGGCTCGCTGCTCTGGGGCCAGGTGGCCGAGCTGAGCAGCGTGCGCTGGGCCATCGTCGGCGCTGCCTTGTTCGGCATCGTCGTCGTCGTGGCGACGCGGCGCTTGGGCGTCGAAGGCAAGGCGGCGATCGACTTCAGCCCCGCGTCGGTCGGCAACGTGCCGCCGCCGGCGATCGAGATCGGCCCCGACGAAGGCCCGGTGATGGTGACGCTGGAATACCAGATCGACCCCACCCAGGCCAGCGCTTTTGCCGAGGTGATGCAGCACACCCGCAGCGCCCGCCTGCGCCAGGGTGCGCTGTCCTGGGGCTTGTTCCGCGACACCGCCCAGCCGGGCCGCTATGTCGAGTATTTCGTCGACGAGAACTGGCTCGAACACCAGCGCCGGCTCGAACGCTTTTCGGCCTTCGACGCCGAACTGCGGGCGCGCCGCCTGGCCTTTCACATCGGCGCCGAGCCGCCGGTGCTGCGCCGCTACGTCGCCGAGTCGCATGTCGCCGGGCCACCCGGCGCCCAGCGGTGGTGAAGGCCGCAGCGGGCCCAGGTGGCGCGGCGCTCGGGCCTGGCCTGCTGCTCGCAGCGCTGGGCTCGGTGGCGTTCTCCGGCAAGGCAATCATCGTCAAGCTGGCCTATCGCCACGGCGTCGACGCGGTGACGCTGATCATGTACCGGATGCTGTTCGCGCTGCCGCTGTTCCTGGCGCTGGCCTGGTGGGCCGGGCGCGGCCAGCCGGCCCTGACGGCGCGCGACTGGCGCGTCGTCGTCGGCCTCGGGTTCTGCGGCTACTACCTGGCCAGTTTTCTCGACTTTGCCGGTCTGCAGTTCATCAGCGCCAGCCTGGAGCGCCTGATCCTCTACATGACCCCGACCCTGGTCCTGCTGCTGGGCGCGCTGCTGTTTGGCCGCCGCGTCAGCGCGCGCCAGCTGGTGGCGCTGGCGGTCAGCTACGGCGGCGTGCTGCTGGTGTTCGGCCGCGAACTCGAGCGCCTGGGGCCGCAGACGCTGCTCGGCGCGGCGCTGGTGCTGGGCAGCGCGCTGAGCTACGCCGTCTACCTGGTCTACAGCGGCCAGGAGGTGCGCCGGCTCGGCGCCTTGCGCCTGACCGGGCTGGCGACCTCGGTGGCCTGCCTGCTGTGCATCGCCCAGTTCCTGCTGCTGCGGCCGCTGGCCGCGGCCGAGGTCGCGCCGGCGGTGATCTGGCTGTCGCTGCTCAACGCCGGGCTGTGCACGTTTGCGCCGGTGCTGATGGTGATGATGGCGATCGAGCGCATCGGTGCTGCGGCCGTGGCGCAGACCGGCATGATCGGCCCGCTATCGACGATCATCATGGGCGTGCTCATCCTCGGCGAACCCTTCACCGCCTGGATCCTGGCCGGCACCGCGCTGGTGCTGGCCGGTGTCTGGCTGCTGACCCGGGTTCGCTGACCCCCCCCCGATACAACAACCTGAAGGAGAAGACAGATGGATCTCGGAATCAACGGCAAGTGGGCATTGGTCTGTGCGGCCAGCAAAGGCCTGGGCAAGGGCTGCGCGGCCGCCCTGGTGCGCGAAGGCGTCAACGTCGTCATCACCGCACGCGGGCTCGAAGCCTTGCAGGCCACCGCGGCCGAGCTGCAGGCGCTGAACCCGGCCGTCAAGGTGGTGCCGGTGGCTGGCGACATCACGACGCCGGCCGGCCGCGCCGCGGCGCTGGCGGCTTGCCCGCAGGTCGACATCCTCATCAACAACGCCGGTGGCCCGCCGCCGGGTGACTTCCGCGACTGGGACCGCGACACCTGGATCAAGGCCGTCGACGCCAACATGCTGACGCCGATCGAGCTCATCAAGGCGGTCGTCGACCCGATGGCGGCGCGCGGTTTCGGCCGCGTCGTCAACATCACCTCGGCCGCGGTGAAGGCGCCGATCGACGTGCTGGGGCTGAGCAACGGCGCGCGCTCGGGGCTGACCGGCTTCGTCGCCGGCGTTGCCCGGCAGAGCAAGCTGGCGTCGCGCAACGTCACCTTGAACGCCTTGTTGCCCGGCCCCTTCGACACCGACCGCCTGCGCAGCGGCATGGCCAGTGCGGCCAGCAAGAGCGGGCAGTCGCTGGAAGCGGTGGTCGAAGCGCGGCGCAAGGCCAACCCGTCGCAGCGCTTCGGCACGGCCGACGAATTCGGCGCCTTCTGCGCCTTCCTGTGCAGCGTGCACGCCGGCTACATCACCGGGCAAAACCTCTTGCTCGACGGCGGCGCCTACCCCGGCACGTTTTAAACGGCCGGGTCCTGCGGGTCGGCCGGACGGTCGGCGCCGCAGTTCCAGCATTGCTCGAACGGGCCGTCGACGATCTCGTGGCAGCCCGGGCAGGCCCAGGTGCGGTGCGGCGCGTGGCGCCAGTCGTCGAGCAGGCTGCGCGCCTGTTCCAGGCGCTCGTCGTCCTCGACCCAGACCTCGGGCAGGCTCTGGTCGGGCGGGATGTGGCCGACGATGCCGCTGGCATAAGCGCGCTGCACGCTGGCGTCAATGCCGGCGGCCGAGAGCTGGTCGGCCCACAGCGTGGCCAGGACCAGGTTGGGGGCTTGCAGCAGGCGCTTCATCGTCAGCCGATTGTGAGGCAGCATCACCGTCATGCTGAACGCCTGGCTTGCCGACGCCGTGCTCGTGTTCCATGGCCTGTTCATCGTCTGGGCGGTGGCCGGCGGCGTGGCGGTGCTGCGCTGGCCGGCGCTGGCTTGGGGCCACCTGCCGGCGGTGGGCTGGGCGGTCTGGATCGAGGCCAGCGGCGGCCTCTGCCCGCTGACGCCGCTGGAGATTACGCTGCGCCGCGCCGCCGGCCAGGCCGGCTGGCAAGGCGGCTTCATCGAGCATTACCTGAGCGCCGCCATCTACCCGGCCGGGCTGACACGCGAACTGCAATGGGGGCTGGCCGCGTTCGTGCTGGTGCTCAATCTCGGGATCTACGGCTGGCTGCTGCGCAGGCGCCAAGCAAGGCGCCGGCGCATGGCTTAATCTCGGCCATAACCACAACCGAGGAGACAACATGTCCCGAGCCATCCAGATCACCGCCCATGGCGGCCCCGAACAATTGCAAATGGTCGACCTCGAGGTCGGCGCGCCCGGTCCGGGCCAGATCCGCATCCGCCACCATGCCTGCGGCCTGAACTTCATCGACGTCTACCAGCGCACCGGCCTGTATCCGATGCCGATGCCGCTGACGCTGGGCATGGAAGGCGCGGGCATCGTCGAGGAGGTCGGCGAAGGCGTGATGCATCTGAAGATGGGCGACCGCGCCGCCTATGCCAGCAACCCGCCGGGCAGCTACAGCGAATTGCGTGTGATGCCGGCCAAGAACGTCGTGCGCCTGCCCGATGCGATCGACTTCGAAACCGCCGCCGGCATGATGCTCAAAGGGCTGACGGCGCAATACCTGCTCAAGCGCACGCTGCCGGTGCAGGGGCTGCAGGCCGGCGACCATGTGCTGTTCCACGCCGCCGCCGGCGGTGTCGGCCTGATCGCCTGCCAATGGGCCAAGGCGCTGGGATTGCAGCTGATCGGCACCGCCGGCGGCGCTGCCAAGTGCGCGCTGGCGCTCGAGCATGGCGCCGCGCATGTGATCGACTACACGAGCGAGGACTTCGTCGCCCGCGTCAAGGACATCACCGGCGGCAAAGGCGTCAAGGTGGTCTACGACTCGATCGGCAAGGACACTTTCGACAAGAGCCTGGAATGCCTGCAGCCGTTCGGCCTGATGGCCAGCTTCGGCAACGCCTCTGGCGCGCCGGCACCGCTGGCGGTGGGCTCGCTCGGCGCCAAGGGCTCGCTGTACGTCACCCGGCAGACGCTGTTCACCCACATCGCCAGCCGCGAGAGCACGCAGGAAATGGCCGACGAGCTGTTCGCGGTGGTGGGCAGCGGCGCGGTGAAGATCCGCATCGGCCAGCGCTATGCGCTCGAAGACGTGGCCCAGGCGCATCGTGACCTGGAAGCGCGCAAGACCACGGGGTCGACGGTGCTGACGCCCTGATCGCTGCGCGCGGCGGTGCTCAGCGCGGCACCGCCGCCCGGTAGGCATGCCACGAGGCGTGGCCGAGCACCGGGCCGGCCACGAGCAGACCGGCGAACCACGGCAGCATTGCGAGGGTGACGATGAGCGTGATCAGCGCGCCCCACCACAGCATCACGCCGGTCTGCGTCAGCACCAGCCGCAGGCTGGTCAGCGCGGCGCTGATGGCGTCGGTCTGGCGGTCCAGGATCATCGGTATCGAGACCACGCTGATGGCGTAGATGAGGCCGGCGAAGACCGCGCCAACGGCGGCCCAGGCGCCGATGAAACCGATGTTCTCGGGGTCGAGCAAGGCCAGCAGCGAGCCTTTGAAGTCGGGCATGCCGTCGAAGCTGACGGCGAAGATCACCAGCGTGGCGCGGCCCCACAGCATCTCCAGCACCAGCAGCACGAAGCCGAAGATGCCCAGCTGCGCCGCCCGCGTGTCCCAGGCCAGCAGCGAGTCGCCGAAGTCGGGCGTCTCGCCGCGCTCCAGGCGCTGGCTGG
>JAUYAJ010000714.1 GCA_030693565.1 Rubrivivax sp. | reverse complement strand
CCCAGCGCGCCCAGACGCCGTCGGAGACATGCAGCGCCGGGTCGTAGCCGACCACGCGGGCGCCAAAAGCGGTCAGCAGGTGGGCCAACGGCTTGGCCGCCGCCGACATGCCGACGATGCCGATGACGGCGCCGCCGAGTTCGCGGCCGACGCGCAGGCCTTCTTCGCTCAGCACCGGCACGCGGCGCAGCATCTGCAGCAGCGCCGTGACCAGGAACTCGGCCTCGGCGGTGGCGCTGGCGTTGGTCGGCCGCACGACTTCGACGCCACTGCGCGTGCAGGCCTCGAGGTCGATGTTCTCGGCGCCGGCCGAGAGCCGGCCGACGGCGCGCAGCTGCGGCGCGGCGGCCAGGCTGGCCGCGTCCAGTGCCACCGACGGCGGCAGGATCAGCGCCGTCACCTGGGCCAGCGAGTGCCTGAACTCATGGGGGTCGTGGGCGAGCGACGGCGCGTAACGCACCGTGTGGCGCAGGCTCAGCCACTGAAGCACTTCAGGGGCCAGCGGTTCGACGATCAATACGGCCATGGGAGGGCGACAACTGTGTCACACATGCGCAAACAAGCGCGTGCCACAATGAATTTGGCGAAATTCATTGTATGTACCGACATGTTGATCCAAAAGGCAATATTCCCGGTCGCTGGTCTCGGCACCCGCTTTCTGCCCGCCACCAAGGCGCAGCCCAAGGAAATGCTGCCAGTGGTCGACAAGCCGCTGATCCAGTACGCGGTCGAGGAAGCCTACGCGGCCGGCGTGCGCGAAATGATCTTCGTCACCGGCCGCCACAAGCGCCCGATCGAAGACCATTTCGACATGACCTTCGAGCTCGAGGTAGCGCTCGAGAAGGCGAACAAGCAGGAATTGCTGGACGTCGTGCGCAGCGTCAAGCCCGACGACATGGAGTGCATCTACGTCCGCCAGCCGCAAGCGCTGGGCCTGGGCCACGCCGTGCTGTGCGGCCAGCGCCTGGTCGGCAAGGAGCCGTTCGCGGTGCTGCTGGCCGATGACTTGATGGTCGGCGAGACCCCGGTGCTCAAGCAGATGGTCGAGCAGTTCGCCGAGTGGCGGGCGTCGATCATCGCGGTGCAGGAAGTGCCGATCGAACAGACCCGGCGTTACGGCATCGTCGACGGCACCGCCGTCAACGAGCGCATGATCGACATCAACCGCATCGTCGAGAAGCCCGCGCCCGAAGACGCGCCCTCCCGACTGGGCGTGGCCGGGCGCTACATCCTGACGCCCGGCGTCTTCCACGAGATCGCGACCCAACCGCGCGGTGTCGGCGGCGAGATCCAGCTCACCGACGGCATCGCCTCGCTGCTGCGGCGCGAGAAGGTCTTTGCCTATCGCTACGAAGGCAAGCGCTACGACTGCGGCAGCAAGGATGGTTTCCTGCAGGCCAACGTCGAACTGGCGCTCGCGCATCCGGAACTGGGCCCGGGCTTCCGTGAATTCCTGAAGTCGCTGGCGCTCTGAGCCGCCGGCGCACCGGGCCGCGCCCGGCTCAGCGCCGGCGCAGCAGGTGGACGAACTCGGCGCCGCCGCTGGTCTGCTCGACCAGTTCGTTGCCGGTCTGACGGGCGAAGGCCTGGAAGTCGCGCATCGAGCCGGGGTCGGTCGACACCACGCGCAGCAAGCTGCCGCTGTCCATGTCGGCCAGCGCCTTCTTGGCCTTGAGGATCGGCAAGGGGCAGTTCAGGCCGCGGGTGTCGAGTTCTTTCTGGGCTTGCATCGCTTCAGTCTCCAGCGCCGATTCTAGGCTCGCGCAGAGACGTCGATGAACTGCGGCTCGTGGCCGCGACCGCGCAGCCAGTCGGCCAGCGCAAAGCCGGTGCCGGCGCGCCAGCAGCGCACGCTCACCGGCGTGAACAGCCGGTACTCGGCCAGTTCGGGGGACAGCACGATATCGCCGCGCGCTTGTGCGTGGTAGGCGATGATGATCTGGTTCATGCGCTGGAAGTCGTAGACGCCGATCAGCGCCAGGCTGTCCACCGTCAGCGCCGTCTCTTCGCCGACTTCGCGGCGAATGCCTTCTTCGGGCGTCTCGCCGGCTTCCATGAAGCCGGTGATGAGGCCGAACAGCTTGCCGGTCCAGGCGGCGTTGCGCGCCAGCAGGATCTGGCCGTCGCGGTCGACACATTCGATCACCGCCGCCAGCACCGGCGTCGGGTTGTTCCAGTGCGTCCAGCCACAGGCCGGGCAGCGCAGCCGCGCCTTGGCGCCGCCGTCCTCGATCTCGGTGAGCAAGGCCAGCGCGCTGGCGCAATGCGGGCAGAACCGGGTCTCGTAGAGCCTGGCGCTCATGCCGGAAAGACGCCGGTCGACAAGTAGCGGTCGCCGCGATCGCAGACGATGAAGACGATGGTGGCGTTCTCCACCGTCTGCGCAATCTGCAGCGCCACCCAGCAGGCGCCAGCGGCCGAGATGCCGGCAAACAGCCCTTCCTCGCGCGCCAGCCGGCGCGCCATCTCCTCGGCGTCGGCCTGCGACACCTGGCGCAGTTCGTCGACCGCGCTGGGGTCGTGGATCTTGGGCAAGTAAGCCTCGGGCCACTTGCGGAT
>JAUYAJ010000710.1 GCA_030693565.1 Rubrivivax sp. | reverse complement strand
GGGGCGCCTCCGGCGGCCTGGCAGGGGCCGTGATTGAGAGAAGGTCATAACAACCGACGGACAGCGCCCGCCGCCTCTGAACCACACTTGATCTGTTCACGTCGATGAGGGTCGACGAAGCCGGACCATCACGGAACTTGACCGATAACAGGTGTCAGCCCACCAAGATCGGTGCTCATGCTCACGTATGGCCAAGATCCAGTGCCCGAACTGCGACAACAAGTTTGAGGCCGGTGCGGGATGGGCGAGTTCTACCCTCTCGGCCCTGATGCCAGCGCCTGCGATACCCGATATGTCAACGCAGGTCCGCTGCCCGACCTGTTCTCATCTGTTCGCACACGGAGAGATAAGGCACTTGGCCAAGCCGTATTCCAGAAGAGCGTTGGCACTGGGCTTGCTGATCTTGGCACTCTTCCTCGTTTGGCTATGGAGGTGACCCGCCAAGTCCTACGCGGTGGGCGCGTCCAGTGTGCCGCCTGACCTTTCGCTCAAGCGGAATGCCAACGGCGAGCCCCCGCGCCCGCGCGGCGTTTCGCCGCTGGCCCCCGCTTAGCTCAAACGATCAGCGCCAGATCAGCATCACTGCGAGTCCCAGAACGAGGCCGCCCGAGGTCAGCCACCAACCCTGACGGACGCGAAGGGCCAAGGGCGAGCGGCCGCTGAAGTCGTACTTGAAGTGCTTGGAGACGATGAGCGAGGCCGGCACGCCGTCCCGCATCAAGGTGGTTTCGACCGCGTCCATCATCGGATCAGGACCGCAGATCAGGTGGCAGCTGTCGTTGCCCAGGGACCCGAAAGCGGGGTCCCGCATCGCTCGGGTCAAGCCGTCCGCATCCAGGCGCCCGACCTGCTCCCCCCAACCATCTGGCGCGTGCTCCACCATGCGCAGCAGCTTGAAGTCAGGCAAGTTGGCTGCCCCGGACAGGGTCAGCACATCCACCATCTGGCTGGGGCACTTGTCGGCATACAGCAGGCGGATCGGACGCGGGTCCTGCCTGGCCACGGCATCGGCAAGCAAACTCACCATCGGCGCGATGCCGATGCCGCCGGCAAGCATCGTGACGGCCTTGGCGTCGGCGGGGATGTCGAAGCGGCCGTGCGCGCCATCGACGTAGACAGCAGTGCCCAGCGGGCAGCTGGCCAGGGCACGGGTCATGTCGCCGGCCTCCTTGATCAGGAACTGCAGCTTGCCAGACGCGTCGGGTGCGTTGCTGATCGAGAACGGATTGTCAATGTGGGGCCAGCGGTGCCCGATCTTGAGCCAGACGAACTGGCCAGCGCGAAAGGGCAATCGGTGCGGACCTTGTGGTGTGATTTCGAGCAGCCAGATCCTGTCGGCACAGCGGGTCAGCCTGCTGACGCTGAACGAGCTGGCGCGCTGCATCAGTGGCCGCAGCGCATAGACCACCAGCCAGGACGCCAAGGCCAGCAGTGTCAACAAGGCCCAGACACCGGCCACGGCGGGCAACTGGGCATAACGCCCCGAGACCAGCGTGTGGTGTACGCCCAGAACCAGTACCGCCAGCGCTAGCACACTGTGGATCCAGCGCCAGCGCTCGTAAGCCAGGCCAATTCGTTGGCGGAAGATGGCGGTGAAGACCAGTGCCAGCAGACAGGCCAGCGCCAGCAGTCCGGTGAACAAGCCCCAGGAGCCCCCGGTGATGCGCAGGGAGGTCGACAGGGTGGGCTCGGCCGGACCGGCGGGAGCGGCCCACAGGCTGTAGAAGAAGGGGTGCAACAGCAGCACGACCAGGGCGGTGCGGCCCATCAATTGGTGGGCCTGCATCAACAGATCACTGCCCAGCAGGCTCGACAGGGGTTTCGCCCTCCCCAGCAAGCAGAAGGACAGCAGCACGATGGCCAGACCGGCCATGCCCAGGGCCGCGGCCCCGTCATCCCACAGCGGGCGCAGCGGCCAACCCGCGGCGCGCAGCGCCAGCACACTGGTCACCACGGGCAGCAGAATGAGGGCCAGGTAGAGCCCAACCCAAAGAAGTTGTTTCTTCTTCAACGTATCGCTTTCGAAGCCAAGGGCCGGAAGGCAGGCCTGTCAAACCATGGTGCGGTCCATGCCTGCGGGCGTCAAGGCGCTCGCCTTGAGTCAGATCAAGCCGGCTGCAAGGCCCTGCTCTGGCAGACCCAGCTAGCGGCCCGTGGGGCAATAGGCGTTGCCGGGCACTTCACCGCGCAGGTACTGGCGTTCCTCGTCGTCGGTGGCCGGGCGAACGGCCTCCAGCGTGGCTTTGCCGCCATGCAAGGCCTGCAGTTCGGCGGTCATGGCGGCGGCCACGTCGATGCCCGGGCCGAAGGCCTTGAACCAGCGCCGCGGCCGGCCTTCGTAGCGGAAGTCGACGACCCAGGTCGTCGATGTCTTGAAGAATTCGGCCATGGCGGCCACTGTAGCGCGCAGCCGGCGGCGCCGCTCACACGCCCAGGTAGCGGTGCCAGAGCTCGCGGTCGGCGTCGAGCGCCGCCGAGCTGCCTTGCCAGACGATGCGGCCTTTTTCGATGATGCAGTGGCGGTCGGCCACCGCGATCAGCCGCTGCACGTACTTGTCGATGACGATCATCGCGTGGCCGGCCTGGCGCAGCGTCGCCAGCGCGCGCCAGATCTCTTCGCGCACCAACGGCGCCAGGCCTTCGGTGGCTTCGTCCAGGATCAGCAGCTTGGGGTTGGTCACCAGCGCGCGGCCGATCGCCAGCATCTGCTGCTCGCCGCCCGACAACTGGTCGCCCATGTGGCGCTGGCGCTCGGCCAGGCGCGGAAAGAGCGCGAACACGCTGGCCGGCGTCCAGGCCTTGCCGCCGTCGGGGGCACTGCGGTGAAAGGCGCTCAGGTGTTCGAGCACGCTCAGGTTGGCGAACACCTGGCGGCCTTCGGGCACCAGGGCCACGCCAAGGCGGGCGATGCGGTGCGGCGGCAGGCCGACGGTGGGCCGGCCGTCAATGGCCACCTGGCCGGCGCTGGGCGGTGTCAGCCCGAGGATGGAGCGCACCAGCGTCGTCTTGCCCATGCCGTTGCGGCCAATCAGGCCGACGATCTCGCCAGCGCCGACTTCCATGTCGATGTCGAACAGCACCTGGCTGGCGCCATAGCCGCCGTGCAGGCCGCGCACGGCCAGCAGCGGCGGCGGTGGTTCGGGCGCGGCGGTGTCCGTCATGGTGCTGGCGGCGCGTCGCCGAGGTAGGCGGCGATGACTTCGGGATGCTGGCGCACGAGATCGGGCGCGCCGCTGGCGATGATGCGTCCGCCCACCAGCACCGAGACGGTGTCGGCGAGGCGAAACACGGCGTCGACATCGTGCTCGATCAGCACCACCGTGCTGCGCGCGCGCATGGCGCGGATCAGCGCCTCCATCTGTGCCGACTCCTCGGGCCCCATGCCGGCCATCGGTTCGTCGAGCAGCACCAGGCGCGGCTGGCTGGCCAGCGTCATGCCGACCTCCAGCGCGCGGCGCTCGCCGTGTGACAACTGGTCGACACCGAAGTCCGGCTTGTCGGCCAGCCCGACATCGGCCAGCACCGCGTGAGCGCGCTCGAACAGCGCGGTTTCAGCGGCCACCGGGCGCCAGGCGTTGAGGCTGCTGCCGGCCACGGCCTGCAGCGCCAGCGCGATGTTGTCGACGACGCTGAAGCTCTTGAACAAGCGCGTGATCTGGAACGAGCGCACCAGGCCGCGGCGGGCGCGCTGGTGGGCGCTCAGGCGGGTGATGTCGGCGCCGTTGAAGCGGATGCGGCCGCTGTCGCTGGCCATCTGGCCGGCCAGTTGCGACACCAGCGTCGTCTTGCCGGCGCCGTTGGGGCCGATCAAGGCGTGGATCTCGCCGGGC
>JAUYAJ010000699.1 GCA_030693565.1 Rubrivivax sp. | reverse complement strand
AAGTCGGCGACGGCCTGGCGCAGCAGATGGGCTGGAGCCGCAGCTTCGTCGGCACCTTGTTCATGGCCTTCGTGACGACCTTGCCCGAGATCGCCGTCACGCTGTCGGCGCTGCGGCTGCGCGCGCTCGACATGGCGATCGGCAACCTGCTCGGCAGCAACCTGTTCAACGTCACCATCCTGGCCATCGACGACATCTTCTACACCCGCGGCCCGCTGCTGCGCGACGCCGCGCCGGTCCATGCCGGCACCGCGGTGACGGCGATCGTGATGAGCGGGCTGGTGATGCGCCCGCAAGGGCGCGGGCTGCGCGTGCTGAGCTGGATCAGCGTCGGCCTGCTGACCACCTACCTCCTGAACGCCGCCTTCGTGTTCCTCTATGGCACCTGAAGTGACGACGATGGCCGCGGTCGAACCCTTCGCCGAGTTCGCGCTGCTGCTGCTGGTGTGCGCCGTTGTCGGCGCGCTCTTCGTGCGCCTGCGCCAGCCGGTGCTGATCGCCTACATCGTCGTGGGCATCGGCGCCGGCCCGGCAGGCTTCGGCTTTGTGCAGGCCCATGACCAGGTCGACCTGCTGGCGCAGATCGGCATCGCGGTGCTGCTGTTCGTCGTCGGCCTCCAGCTCGACCTGCAACACATCCGCCACATCGAGCCGGTGGCGCTGGCCACCGGGCTGGGCCAGCTGGCCTTCACCATCGCCTTCGGCTATCTGCTCGTGATCGGCCTGGGCAAGGCGCCGATGGAAGCGCTGTATGTCGCCGTCGCGCTGACCTTCTCCAGCACCATCATCATCGTCAAGCTGCTGTCGGACAAGCGCGAGCTGGACTCATTGCACGGCCGCATCGCGGTCGGCTTTCTGATCGTGCAAGACCTGGCGGTGGTGCTGGCGATGATGGCGATGAGCGCGCTGCGCGCCCCCGGCGCCGACACCGCCGCGCTGAGCGTGGTGTTGTCGCTGGCGCTGCGGCTGGCGGCGGCGGCGCTGCTGCTGTTCGTGCTGATGCGCTGGGTGCTGCCGCGCGTGGTGGCGGCGATGGCGCGCTCGCAGGAGCTGCTGCTGGTGTTCGCCATCGCCTGGGGCATCGGCCTGGCGGCGTTCGGCGAATGGGCCGGCTTCAGCAAGGAGGCGGGCGCCTTTCTGGCCGGCTTCTCGCTCGCGTCCACGCCTTACCGCGAGGCCATGAGCGCACGCCTGACCGGCATCCGCGATTTCCTGCTGCTGTTCTTTTTCATCGACCTCGGCGCCAAGCTCGACTTCTCCACGCTCGGCGCCGAGCTGCTGCCCGCCGCCGTGCTGTCGCTGTTCGTGCTGATCGGCAACCCGCTGATCGTGATGGCCATCATGGGCGTGATGGGCTACCGCCGGCGCACCGGCTTCATGGCCGGCTTGACGGTGGCGCAGATCAGCGAGTTCTCGATCGTCTTCGTCGCCATGGGCATCACGCTGGGCCATGTCGGGGTGGCGGCGCTGAGCCTGACGACGCTGGTGGGCATCGTCACCATCACGCTGTCGACCTACATGATCCTGTACTCGCAGCCGCTCTACGAGCGGCTCGCGCCCTGGCTCAAGGTGTTCGAGCGCCGGCGCCCGTTTCGCGAACTGGCGGTCGAACGCCAGCCGCGCGACGACCAGGCGGTGGCCGCCATCGTCATCGGCCTGGGCCGCTACGGCAGCCGGCTGCTGACCCAGTTGCGCGATGCCGGCGTGCACGCCGTCGGCGTCGACTTCGACCCCGAGGCGGTGCGCGACCTGCGGCGCCAGCAGTTGCCGGTGCGATTCGGCGACGGCGAGGACCCGGACTTTCTGGAATCGCTGCCGCTGGCGCAGGCGCGCTGGGTCATCAGCACGCTGCCGCTGTGGGAGTCCAACCGCGCGCTGCTGCATGCGCTGGGCGCGGTCGGTTATGGTGGGCGCATTGCCGCCGTGGTGAGGGACGCCGCCCATGGCCGCGCCCTCGTCGCCGCCGGCGTCGAGCAGGTGCTCAACCCCTTCGACGACGCCGCCGACCACGCGGCGCGCCAGTTTTCCCAGCGTCTGCGCAGTGAGGAGAACCAATGAACACGCCCAGCCCTTTGCGCGTGGTGCTTGCCGCCACCGACTTGTCGGCGCCGTCGCGCCATGGCGCCGAACGTGCGGCGCGGCTGGCACGCGCCAGCGATGCGACGCTGACCCTGTTGCACGTCGTCAGCGCGTCGGCGCTGGACGCACTGCGCCAGTGGCTGGGCGCCAACCCGGCGACCGAAAAAGCCGTCGTCGAGCAGTCGCGCGGTGAACTGCACCAGATGGCCCAGGAACTTTCGCAGCGCCTGCAGTGGCCGGTGACCGAACGGCTGAGCTCAGGGACTGTGCTCGACGACGTGCTGGCGGCGGCCGACGAGCTGGCGGCCGACCTCATCGTCGTCGGCGCGCGCGGCACCGGCTTTGTGCGCCGGCGGGCGCTGGGCTCGACCGCCGAGCGGCTGCTGCGGCGCAGCCGGCGCCCGGTGCTGGTGGTGCGGCGGGCGGCGCACGAGCCTTACCGGCGTGTGCTGGTGCCGGTCGACTTCTCGCCCTGGGCAGTGGCCGCGATCGCGCAGGCGCGCCGGGTTGCGCCACAAGCCCACCTCGTGCTGCTCCACGCCTGGAACGTGCCCTTCGAGGAAAAGCTGCACTTTGCCGGCGTCGACGAGGCCACCGTCGAACATTACCGCCGCAACGCCCGCGCCGAGGCCGAACGCCGGCTGCACCAGCTGGCGCTCGACAACGCGCTGGCGCCGGGCAGTTGGACGCCGTGCCTGGTGCAAGGCGAGGCCTCGCTGCGCATCGTCGAGCAGGAACAGGAGCAGGACTGCGACCTGATCGCGATCGGCAAGCATGGCCGCCACATCGCCGAGGAACTGCTGCTCGGCAGCGTCACCAAGCATGTGCTGGCCGAGACCCAGGCCGACGTGCTGGTGGCCTCGGCGGTGGGCAGCGGCTGAGCGAAGCGGTTCAGCCGCCGTCGTCGTCGGCCGGCGGCCGCACCACGGTGACCGGCACCGGGCTGTGCTGCAGCAGCGCCAGCGTCACCGAGCCGAGGTCAGCGTCGCCGGGTTCACCCATGCCGCAGGCGCCCATGACGACGGCGTTGCAGCCATAGTTCTCCAGCAGCTCGATGAGCATGGTCTGCGGTTCACCGCCAGCGACCTCGCTCTCCCAGGAGACGCCGGCGGCGTCGAGCAAGGCCTCGGCCGGCGCCAGCAGGTCGGCGCCGGCGGCGCTGCGCAGGCGCTCGATGCTGTCGGCGTCGTGCACGACCATGACTTCATAGAGCGACGCCGGCGTCTGCACGTTGGCGAGCACGAAGTCGGCCTTCAGCCCCTCGGTCACAAGTTGCAGCGCGTGGCGCACCGCGGCCAGCGCGCAGGCGGAACCGTCGATCGGGAGCAGGATTTTCATGGTCGGAGGCAGCGGTCGTCGAAAGGCCACAGCGTACACGCTCAGCCGGGTTTGGTGGGTTGGCCCAGCATCGCCGGCGTCACCAGCGTGATGCCGCGCTCGGTGATGCGGTAGCCGCGTTCACGGTCGGCCAGCGGGTCGATGCCGGCGCTGAAGCGGTCGGGCAGCCGGCAATGTTTGTCGATGATGGCACGGCGCAAATGCACGTCACGGCCGACCACCACGTTGGGCAGCAGCAGCGAGTCCTCGATCACGCTGCCTTCGGCGATGCGCACCTTGGCGAACAGGATCGAGCGCCGCACGGTGGCGCCGCTGATGATGCAGCCGCCCGACACCAGCGAAGCCACCGCCATGCCGCGCCGGCCCTCCTCGTCGAAGACGAACTTGACCGGCGGCAGCTGGCGCTGCTGGCTGAGGATGGGCCAGTCGTCGTCGTAGAGGTTGAGTTCGGGCACGACCTGCGTGAGGTCCATGTTGGCCTCCCAGTAGGCATCGACGGTGCCGACGTCGCGCCAATACGGCCGGCCGTCGACCATGTTGACGCAGCTGTCGCGAAAGCGATGCGCGTAGACGCCGTCATTGCGCACCAGCCAGGGGATGATGTCGTGACCGAAGTCGTGCAGGGAATCGGGATTGGCGGCGTCGCGCTCGAGCAGTTCGATCAGGTAGTCGGCGTCGAAAGCATAGATGCCCATGCTGGCCAGCACCGGCGCGCCTGGCACTTCGCCTGCGGGCGGGCAGGTCGGCTTTTCGTGGAAGCTCAGCACCTGGGCGTCGGCGTCGACGGTCATGACGCCGAACTCGCAAGCCGCCTCGGCCGCCACCTCGATGCAGGCCACGGTGGCTTTGGCGCCGCGCGCCACATGCTCGGCCAGCATCACCGAGTAGTCCATCTTGTAGATGTGGTCGCCGCCCAGCACCAGCACATGCTTGGGCGCCGCTTCGCGGATCAGCTCCAGGTTCTGGTACAGCGCATTGGCGGTGCCGGTGTACCACTCCTCGCCCATCTGCTGCTGGGCCGGCACGACGTCGACATACTCACCCAGGCTGGCAGCCAGAAAGCTCCAGCCGCGTTCGATGTGGCGGATCAGGCTTTGCGACTTGTACTGGGTCAGCACGGCGATGCTGCGCACGCCCGAATTGACGCAGTTGCTGAGCGTGAAGTCGATGATGTTGAGCTTGCCGGCGAAAGGCACGGCCGGCTTGGCGCGGTGATCGGTCAGCTCGCACAGCCGGGTGCCGCGCCCACCCGCGAGCACCACCGCGTAGGTGTGCTGGGCAAGGTGGTGATGCAGATCAGCGACCATTGGGCAGTCCTCTTCGTCCGTGCGCCGGACGCTTGGCGATATGACAAGGTGAGACTAAAGCCGCTGGACGCCGGTCGATTGCTTTAAATCAAGCATGACCCAGGCTGGCATCGCCGTCAACGCTGGACCCGGGCATGATCGGCCCACCCGTCCCCCACCGCGTGCCGCCGCCCGCCCCCTGTATGAGCATCCGCCACCTTGACTCCTTGTTCGAGCCGCGCTCGGTGGCCGTCTTTGGCGCCTCCGACCGCCCCGCCAGCGTCGGCAGCACGGTCTGGCGCAACCTGCGCCAGGGCGGATTCGACGGCCCGTGTTATGCCGTCAACCCCAAGCACGAGCAAGTCGGCGGCGAGCCCGCTTACGCCGATGTCGACAGCCTGCCGCAGGCGCCCGACCTGGCCATCATCTGCACGCCCGCGGCCAGCGTGGCCGGGCTGATCGATGCCTTGGGCGCGCGCGGCACGCGCGCCGCCATCGTGCTCAGCGCCGGCCTGGCTGGCGCGCAAAAGCAAGCCATGCTGACGGCGGCGCGGCGCCACCTGCTGCGCATCCTCGGCCCCAACTGCCTGGGCTTGCTGGCGCCGCACCGCGGCCTGAACGCCAGCTTTGCCCATGTCGGCGCGCTGCCCGGCTCGCTGGCCTTCGTCTCGCAGTCGGGCGCGCTGGTCACCGCGATGCTCGACTGGGCGCACGGGCGCGGCATCGGCTTCTCGCAGTTCGTCTCGCTGGGCGAGCACGCCGACGTCGACTTCGGCGACATGCTCGACTACCTGGCCAGCGACCCGAAGACGCGCGCCATCCTGCTCTACATCGAGTCGATCGAGGCGCCGCGCAAGTTCATGTCGGCGGCGCGCGCAGCGGCGCGCAACAAGCCGGTGATCGTCGTCAAGGCCGGCCGTTCGGCCCAGGGCCAGCAGGCCGCGGCGTCGCACACCGGGGCATTGGCCGGCTCCGACATCGTCTTCGACGCCGCCATCCGCCGCGCCGGCATGCTGCGTGTCGACACCTTGCAAGACTTGTTCGCCGCCGCCGAAACGCTGGGCCACTTTCGCCCCGGCCGCCGCGGCCCCGAAGGCACTGCGCTCGACAGCCTGACCCTGCTGACCAACGGCGGCGGCGCCGGCGTGCTGGCGGCCGACGCGGCTGCGGCCGCCGGGCTGGCGCTGGCAGAACTGACGCCGGCGACGACGGCAGCGCTGGACGCCGTGCTGCCGCCGCACTGGTCGCACGCCAACCCGGTGGACATCATCGGCGACGCCCCGGTGACACGTTATGTGCAGGCGCTGCAGGCCTTGCTGGCCGACCCCGGCACCGGCACCGTGCTCTTCATGCACGCGCCCACCGCCATCGTGCCCAGCGCCGTGATTGCCGCCGCGCTGGTGCCGCTGCTGCGCGACAGCCCGCCGCGGCTGCTGAGCTGCTGGCTCGGCGACGCCGCCGTGGCCGACGCCCGGCGCCAGTTCCAGGACGCCGGCATCCCCTGCCACGACACGCCCGAGGAAGCGGTGCGTGCGGTGGCGATGCTGGCGACCTACCAGCGCAACCAGCAGCAGCTGATGGAGGCGCCGCCGGCGCTGCCAGCCGACGCTGCCGCGCCCGACCTGGGCGCCGTGCGCCGCATCGTCGCCGAGGCCCTGGCCAGCGGCCACGAACTGCTGACCGAGCCGCAAGCCAAGGCGCTGCTGCAGGCCGCCGGCGTGCCCATCGTCGAAACCCGCGTCGTCGGCCCGCAGCCTGCAGCCGCGGTGGCCGCCGCCACCGCCATCGGCTACCCGGTGGTGCTGAAGATCCTGTCGCCGCAGATCTCGCACAAGAGCGACGTCGGCGGGGTCGCACTGAACCTGGCCGACGCCGCCGTGGTGCAGGCGGCGGCCACGGCGATGCTCGAACGAGTTGCCACGCTGCGGCCCGAAGCGACGATCGATGGCTTCACCGTGCAAGCGATGGTGCGGCGGGCGCAGGCGCTGGAGTTGATCGTCGGCGCCAGCATCGACCCGCTGTTCGGCCCGGTGATCCTGTTCGGCCAGGGCGGCACCGCGGTCGAGGTGGTGGCCGACCGCGCGGTGGCGCTGCCGCCGCTGAACGCGCCGCTGGCGCGGGCCTTGATCGCGCGCACCCGCGTG
>JAUYAJ010000685.1 GCA_030693565.1 Rubrivivax sp. | reverse complement strand
CCTCGATTTCAACGACGCGCCGGCGCCTGCTGCGGCAGCCGATGCCGTGCGACGTGACGCCGTCGCCGCCGCCGCCGCCGAATCGGCAGCCGCCGTCGCGCGGCCGCAGCTGCGCAGCGACGCCGTGCTGGCGGCCGCGATCCTGCCGCAGTTCAGCGCCCTGCAACAAAGCGCGCTGACCCAGTTGCTGCGCAGCGATGAGATGGTGCGCCGGCTCGAAGAGATGCAGCGCCAGATGGCCGAACAGGGCGAGGAGCGCCGCGGCATGATGGCGTCGAGCCTGGCCGTCACGGGTGGCTTGTCGATTGGCTACGTGGTCTGGCTGGTGCGCGGCGGCGTGCTGGTCAGCTCGATGCTGTCGGCCTTGCCGGCCTGGCAGATGGTCGATCCGCTGCCCGTGCTGGCGGCCGCTGGCGCGGTCAAGTTCGGCCGTGATGACACCCAGGCCGACGAGCCCGAGGTCGAGCGACTGTTCGACGAGCGCAGCCCATCGCCGACGCGGGCAGCGCCGCCCGCCGACAAGCCGCCCAGCGGCGACCCCCATCCGACGGAGCCGCGCCCATGAGATCACTGCCTTTCTTCAGGCGCCTGTCGACACGCGTCCACCTGGCCTTCGGGCTGGCGGCGATCAGCGTGGGCGCCATGCTGGCTGCCAGCTACCTCGGTCTGGTGCCCGATGCCGAGGCGCTGGCACGTGCGCAGCGCGCCGCGCTGGCCGAGACGGTGGCGATCACGGCGTCGGCGCTGCTCGACGAGTCGCAGCCCGAGGCGCTGACGCAGACGCTGGAATTCCTGCGCGGGCGCCATCCCGATCTGCTGTCGGTTGGCGTGCGCGCCCACGAAGGCGAACTGCTGGTCGACTTGCAAGACCACGCGGCGCAGTGGACGCCGCTGGAGGATGGCCGCTCCACCGACGCCAGCATGGTCGTGCCGGTGTGGCAGCAAGGCCAGCCCTGGGGCGCCGTGGAATTGCGCTTCACGCCGCTGCGCGAGGCCGGCTGGCGCGGCCATCTGCAGGATCCCAGCCTGCGGCTGTCGGCCTTCACCTTTGCGCTGTGCAGCCTGCTGTTCTTCGGCTACCTCAGGCGCATGCTGCGCGAGCTCGACCCCTCGCGCGCCGTGCCGCAGCGCGTGCGCGCCGCTTACGACACCTTGACCGAGGGCCTGATCGTCGTCGACGCCAGCGGCAGCATCGTGCTGGCCAACAAGTCCACCAGCCTGATGCTGGGCGTCGACGAGGCGCGCCTGGTCGGCCGCTCGCCGTCGGAGCACAGCTGGCGGCTCAGCGACGACACCACGCCGGCACGCGAAGCGCTGCCCTGGGAGGCGGCGCGGCGCAGCAAGCTGCCGGTGCGTGACGCCCATCTCAAGGTGACGCGCAGAGACGGCGTGCACTACTCGCTGCGCGCCAACTGCTCGCCCATCCTCGACGACGGCGGCGGCCTGCAGGCGCTGGTGATCAGTTTTCAGGACGTCACTGAACTCGAACAACGCGGCGCGGCGCTGCGCGCAGCCAAGGATCAGGCCGACGCGGCCAACGAGGCCAAGAGCCAGTTCCTGGCCAACATGAGCCACGAGATTCGCCCGCCGATGAATGCCATCCTGGGCTTCACCGAGGTGCTGCGCCGCAGCCCGCTGCGCCAGAGTGGCGACGCCGCCCGGCACCTGGACATCATTCACTCCAGCGGCAAACACCTGCTCAACCTGATCAACGACATCCTCGACCTGTCCAAGGTGGAAGCCGGGCGCATCGAGGCCGAGCAACTGCCGATCGCCCCCCACCAGGTGGCGCACGAGGTCGTGCAGACGCTGACCGAGCGCGCCGAGCAGAAGGGTTTGACGCTGGCGCTGACCTTCCCGCAGGCGCTGCCCGCCAGCATCGACGGCGACGCCGCGCGGTTGCGGCAGATCCTCACCAACCTGGTCGGCAACGCGATCAAGTTCACCGAGCAGGGCCGCGTCAGCCTGATCTTGCGGGTCGAGCCCGCCGGTGCGCGGCTGCGCTACTGCTTCGACGTTCAGGACAGCGGCATCGGCATCCCGGCCGACAAGCTGGACTCGGTGTTCGAGCCCTTCACGCAAGCCGAGTCGTCGACAACGCGGCGCTTTGGCGGCACCGGCCTGGGGCTGACGATCAGCCGCGGCTTTGCCCGCGCCATGGGCGGTGACATCCGCGTCACCAGCGTCTACGGCCAGGGCGCCACCTTCAGCCTGTGGCTGGACGGCGGCGAGCCCGGCGCCGCGGCGCTGCTCGAGCCGGCCGCGCTGGCCATGGCGGCAGCGCTGCCGCCGCCGCTGGTGGCCCAGCGCTGGCAGTTCCCGCCGGCCCATGTGCTGGTGGTCGACGACGGTGTCGAAAACCGCCAGCTCGTGCGTGTGCTGCTCGAAGACGTGGGGCTGCGCGTCAGCGAAGCCGAGAACGGCCGCATCGCCGTCGACCGCATCGGCGCCGAAGCCTTCGACCTCGTGCTGATGGACATGCAGATGCCGGTGATGGACGGCCAGACCGCGACCGGGTTGCTGCGCGACCAGGGCCGCACGTTGCCCATCGTGGCGTTGACCGCCAACGCGATGAAGGGTTTCGAGCGCGAACTCGAGGCCGCGGGCTTCAGTGGTTACCTCACCAAGCCGATCGACGTCG
>JAUYAJ010000672.1 GCA_030693565.1 Rubrivivax sp. | reverse complement strand
CCGGCGTGCTGCCCGTCAGGTCGGCGCGGAAGATGCGCGAGCCGGTGATCTCCACCGTGGCGCCGGACTGCGCGAACGCCGGTAGCGCGCCGAGCGCCAGTGCGCCACCCAGCGCGACGAGCACGCCAGTGCAGACTTTCGTTTTCTTGAACATGTGAATCACACTCCTGTGAGGAAGATTGCCGGATAGACCGTGCTCCAGAGCAAGTCGCGTACCCGGTTTGTTAACCGGACGTTTCCCGCATACCGAAACATGTGGCGGGATTGTCACGGCTGTCCCGAGGACTGCCCTCCTCGGGGAATCCATGACCCGCGGCGCTGCAAATCGGGACCGGCCCCCGAGGACCTCGAGCCAAAGCCGCGCCAGGCCTTGATTTGCCGAGGGTTTCGTCGCCGCATCAGCGCTGGCGTCGAGTCGATCCCGCACCGGCCCTCAGGGTTGTTTATAGGGTTTTCACTGATCCCACGGATGAGCACTCGTTGGGCTCAAGCAACATCTCCAGACCCTGAGCCCGGCAGGCTGCTGGCAAGGTCAGGCGCGCAGCGGTGCCGAGGTGGCAAGGAGCGCCTGACCGGACCAGCTTCGGGCGCTCAGGAAGCGGCCAGCCTGGGCACGGCCGCCAGCAGTTCCTGCGTGTAGGCCTGGGCCGGCGCGCCCAGCACGGCGTCGCAGCGCCCCTGCTCGACGATGCGTCCGCCCTGCATCACCGCCACGTGATCGGCGATGTACTCGACGACACCGATGTTGTGGGTGATGAACAGGTAGGCCACGCCGAGCTCGCGCTGCAGTTCGCGCAGCAGGTTCAGGATCTGCGCCTGCACCGAGACGTCGAGCGCCGAGGTGGGCTCGTCGCAGACGATCAGCCGCGGCTGCACGGCCAGCGCGCGAGCGATCGCGATGCGCTGGCGCTGGCCGCCGGAAAACTCGTGCGGGTAGCGGTCCAGCGCTTCACGGCCCAGCCCGACGCGCCCGGTCAGGTCTTCGATGCGCGCGCGACGTGCCCCGGTATCCATTTCGGGGCGCAAAGCCTTCAATCCCTCTTCGAGCAGTTCGAAGACCCGCATGCGCGGGTTCAGCGACGCGAACGGATCCTGGAAGATGATCTGCACCTCGCGCCGCGCCGCCAGCAGTTCAGTGCCCTGCAGCTCGAACAGGTTGCGCCCGTCCAGCAAAGCCCGGCCTTCGATCACCGCCTGGCCGCGCAGCAGCTGCACGATGGCTTTGCCGGTCGTCGTCTTGCCGCAGCCCGATTCGCCGACCAGCGCCAGCGTCTGTCCGGCGCGCACCTGCAGCGACACATCGGCGACGGCGTCGAAGAGGCGGTGCGTGCGCTGGAGCAGGCCCTGGCGGATCGGGAAACGCACCCACAGCTTGTCCAGCTCGAGCAGCGGCGCCGCGTCGACATCCACGCCCGGCCGCTGCGACGCGGTCGCTGCCGCCGCCACACGGGGCAGCGGCGCCAGGGCCGGCGTGGCCCCCGCGGCATACAGCACACAGCGCACCTGGCGCCGCCCACCGGTGTCGAGCAACTCGGGCACCGTCGTTGCGCAATGGGCCAGCGCCTGGGCACAGCGCGGCGCGAAACGGCAGCCGTCGAAACGCTGCCACAGCGGCGGCACGGTGCCGGCGATCGCCTCCAGCGGATCGTCGCGCCGGCCGGCGCCGGGCAAGGCGCGCAGCAAAGCCATCGCATAGGGGTGTTTGGGTGCGGCAAAGAACTCACCCGCCGGCGCCACCTCGATGATCTGGCCGGCGTACATCAGCGCCACCTGCTGCGCCATGCCCGAAACCACCGCCAGGTCATGGGTGATGAGCAAGAGGCCCATGCGCTGCTCGCGCTGCAGGTCGCGCAGCAAGTCGAGGATCTGGGCCTGGATGGTGACGTCGAGCGCCGTCGTCGGTTCGTCGGCGATCAGGAAGTCGGGCTCGGCGGCCAGCGTCATCGCGATCATCACGCGCTGCTTCTGGCCGCCGCTCATGCGGAACGGGTAGTCGTCGATGCGGCGCTCGGGCTCGGGAATGCCCACGCGCACCAGCCACTGCAGCGCCTTGGCGCGTGCGGCGGCGCCGCGCAGCGGCGTGTGGGCCTCGATCGCCTCGACGATCTGCTCGCCCACGCGCAGCACCGGGTTCAGACTGGTCGACGGCTCCTGGAAGATCATGCCGATGCGCCCGCCGCGCACGGCGCGCATCTCGGCCTCGGGCAGGGCCAGCAAGTCGGTGCCGGCGAGCTCGACGCGGCCGTCGGCGACATGGCCGTTGTCGGGCAGCAGCCGCATCAGCGCCAGCGCCGTCATGCTCTTGCCGCAGCCCGATTCGCCCACCAGCGCGAAGGTCTCGCCGCGTTCAATGGCCAGGCGCAAGCCGTCGACGGCGCGCACCAGGCCGGCGTCGGCTTCCAATTCCACGCTGAGCTCGTCGATGTTCAGCATGCTCAGCCCGCCTTCACCGCTTTGGCCGCTTTGGCAGCGCGGCGCGGCTTGTGGGCGCGCGAGCGCGGGTCGAAGGCCTCTTGCACGCCGTCGGCGAACAAATTGGCCGCCAGCACCATCGCCACCATGAAGAAGAAGGCGGCGCTGAACGGCCACCAGACCACCGGGTCGCGGCTCATCTCGTTGCGCGAGAAGTTGATCATGCCGCCGAAGCTGTTCATCGACGGGTCGACGCCGACGCCCACGTAAGACAGCACGGCTTCATAGAGGATCAGCGCCGAGAACTCGAGCACGGTGACGATGAGCATCAGGTGGGCGACGTTGGGGAAGATGTGGCGCACCATGATGCGCGCCCGGCTGACGCCGAAGGCGTCTGCCGCCTGCACGTATTCCAGCTCGCGCAGCTTGAGGGTTTCGCCGCGCAGCAGCCGGCACAGGCCGGCCCAGCCGGTCAGGCCGAGCACGGCGCAGAGCAGGAAGAGCTTGAGGTCGGCGCGCTCGACGCCGGTCTCGAACAGCTCGGGGTGTTTGTCCAGAAACACCTGCACCATCAGCACGCAGGCGGCGATGAGCAAGATGTTCGGAATCGACGACAGCACGGTGTACAGGTACTGGATCGCCTCGTCGACCCAGCCGCGGAAGTAGCCCGCCATGATGCCCAGCACCACCGCCAGTGGCAGCGTGGCCAGCGTCGCCAGGGTGCCGATGACGAAAGCGGTGCGGATGCTCTTGAGGGTCTGGTAGAGCACGTCGTTGCCGGTGACGTCGGTGCCGAACACATGGTAGCGGCCCATCAGCGCCAGCGTCGCGCCGCCCA
>JAUYAJ010000670.1 GCA_030693565.1 Rubrivivax sp. | reverse complement strand
CGCCCATCAGGATGACGTCGGGCGCCTGCCGCAAGGTGTTCTTCAGCGCCTGCTCCCAGCCGTCGGTGTCCAGGCCCACTTCGCGCTGGGTGACGATGCAGTTCTTGTGCGGGTGGACGAATTCGACCGGGTCTTCGATGGTGATGATGTGGCCGTAGGAGTTTTCGTTGCGGTGGTCGACCATCGCCGCCAGCGAGGTGCTCTTGCCCGAGCCGGTGGCGCCGACGAAGATCACCAGGCCGCGCTGGGTCAGCGCAACTTCCTTCAGCACCGCAGGCAGCTTCAGACCCTCGATGGTCGGCAGCGTGGCCGGAATCGTGCGCAGCACCAGGCCGACGCAGCCTTGCTGCATGAAGGCATTGACACGAAAGCGACCGACGCCGCCCGGCGAGATGGCGAAGTTGCACTCCTTGGTGCGCTCGAACTCGGCGGCCTGCTTGTCGTTCATCACCGCACGCGCCAGCTGCAGCGTGTGCTGCGCCGTCAGCGGCTGCGGGCTGACCTTGGTGACCTTGCCGTCGACCTTGATGGCGGGTGGGAAGTCAGCGGTCAGGAACAGGTCCGAGCCATTGCGGCTGATCATCAGCCGCAGCAAGTCGTTGACGAACTTGGAGGCCTGGTCACGTTCCATCGAGGGGTCCTTGTTGCATGGGCATGCTGGTGAGCGTCTCAGGCCGACAACAGCACCGACAGCCGCGAGCTGGCCTGGCGCAGTCGCAGCGAGAGCTTGCGCGCCAGTGCGGCCAGCACGACCACGGCCAGCGGCGCGTCGTCCTTCATCAGCGCGGCCAGCGCGTCCATCTCCAGCACGGCCAAGGTGCAGGCGCTGCGTGTGGTGCAGCTCGACAGCCGCGGCCCGGCGTCCAGCAAGGCCATTTCACCGAGCACGTCACCGGCGCGCGCTTCGGCCAGCCGGGCGCTGGGGCCGGCGCCGGGGGCGAGGTCGACGCTGACGGTGCCGTCGAGCACGATGAGCATGAAGTCGCCCGGCTCGTCCTGTTCGATCAGCCGGCTGGCGCTGGCCACGCGCACGAACTGCAAGCGCGCGGCGAACCGGCGCAAGGCGTCGTCGTCGAGCCGGCCGGGCAGGCGCCCGCCCGACCACAGCGCGCCCAGCAGCGGCGCGGCTTCAGCGGCGGACACGGGGCTGGCCTTGAGCTTGGCGGCGCGCTGCGGCCAGGTCACCAGTGGCAGCTCGAGGACGGTGTCGGCAAACTTCATCAGCGTTCTCGGGGCATTCAGCCGGGAAAGTTCTCGGGGATCTTGGCCTTGGAACGTGCTTCGGCCGGTGAGATCACGTTGCGGCGCACCAGATCGGCCAGGTTCTGGTCCAGCGTCTGCATGCCCAGGTTCTGGCCGGTCTGGATCGACGAATACATCTGCGCGATCTTGTTCTCGCGGATCAGGTTCTTGATCGCCGAGGTGCCGAGCATGATCTCGTGCGCTGCGGCGCGGCCGCTGCCGTCCTTGAGCTTGCACAGCGTCTGCGAGATCACCGCCACCAGCGACTCGGACAGCATCGAGCGCACCATTTCCTTTTCGGCCGCCGGGAACACGTCGACCACGCGGTCGACCGTCTTGGCCGCGCTGCTGGTGTGCAGGGTGCCGAACACCAGGTGGCCGGTCTCGGCGGCGGTCAGCGCCAGGCGGATGGTCTCCAGGTCACGCAACTCGCCGACCAGGATGGCGTCCGGATCTTCGCGCAGCGCCGAGCGCAAGGCGTTGTTGAAGCTCAGCGTGTGCGGGCCGACCTCGCGCTGGTTGATCAGGCACTTCTTGCTCTCGTGAACGAATTCGATCGGGTCTTCGACCGTCAGCACATGGCCGTACTCGTTCTCGTTCAGGTGGTTGACCATCGCCGCCAGCGTCGTGCTCTTGCCCGAGCCGGTGGGGCCGGTGACCAGCACCATGCCGCGCGGCTTGAGCGCCAGTTCGGCAAAGACCTTGGGCGTGCCCAGCTGCTCGAGCGTCAGGATCTTGCTCGGAATGGTGCGGAAGACGGCGCCAGCACCGCGGTTCTGGTTGAAGGCGTTGACGCGAAAGCGCGCCAGGCCCTGGATCTCGAAGCTGAAGTCGCACTCCAGCGTGTCTTCGTACATCTTGCGCTGGGCATCGTTCATGATGTCGTACACCATGTCGTGCACCATCTTGTGGTCCAGCGGTTCGACGTTGATGCGGCGCACGTCGCCGTGAACGCGGATCATCGGCGGCAAGCCTGCCGACAGATGCAGGTCCGAGGCCTTGTTCTTGACTGAAAAGGCCAGTAGCTGGGTGATGTCCATGAATGGTGCGCAGCAAAGCGCAGGAGGTCCGGGGGATTATGGTCAGCATCGACAGCAGGCTGCAAGAAGTGAAGCAGCGCATGGCCCAGGCGGCACTCAAGGCCGGTCGCGACGCGCAAAGCGTCACGCTGGTGGCCGTCAGCAAGACTTTCGACGCCGCCGCGGTGCGCGCCGCCCACGGCGCCGGCCAGCGCGCCTTCGGCGAGAACTACGTCCAGGAGGCCGTGGCCAAGATCGACGCCCTGGTCGACCTGCGGCCGCAGCTCGAATGGCATTTCATCGGGCCGCTGCAAAGCAACAAGACCCGCGTCGTCGCCGAGGCTTTTGACTGGGTGCACACCGTCGACCGGCTGAAGATTGCCCAGCGCCTGGCCGACCAGCGGCCGGCCTGGCTGGCGCCGCTGCAGCTGTGCCTGCAGGTCAACATCAGCGGGCAAGCCAGCAAGAGCGGGCTGCTGCCGTCGGAGGTGCCGGCCATTGCTCAGGCGGTGGCGGCGCTGCCGCCAGAGCGCGTCGTGCTGCGCGGGCTGATGGCGATTCCCGAGCCTGCGCCCGACTTCGACGCCCAGCGCCAGCCGCACCGGGCGCTGCGCGAGCTGCTGCAGGCGCTGAAGGCTCAGGGGCTGGCGCTGGACACCTTGTCGATGGGGATGAGTGCCGACCTCGAGGCGGCGGTCCAGGAAGGCGCGACGCTGGTGCGGGTCGGCAGCGCGATCTTCGGCGCGCGCTGACGCCGCTGGGTCAGAGCAGGCCCAGCGTCACACCGACAGCTGAGTGCTGTTCTTGACCTCTTCCATCACCGCGTAGGTGCGCGTCTCGCGCACGCCGGGCAGGGTCCAGATCACGCTGCCGATGAATTGCCGGTAGGCGGCCATGTCGGCCACACGCGTTTTCAGCAGGTAGTCGAAGCCGCCCGCCACCAGGTGGGCCTCGAGGATCTCCGGGCGCACCTGGACGGCGGCCTTGAAGGTGTCCATGACGTCGTGCACCGTGCGGTCGAGCAGGATCTCGACGAACACCAGCAGCCCGGCGCCCAGTTTCAGCGGGTTGAGCCGCGCCTCGTAGCCCAGGATGTAGCCCTCGCGTGTCAGGCGTTTGACGCGCTCGAGCACCGCCGTGGGCGACAGGTGCACGGTCTCGGCGAGCTTGAGGTTGCTGATGCGGCCGTCGCTCTGCAGCACGCGCAGGATGCGGGCGTCGATCTTGTCCAGGCCGCGGTCGCCGCGCGCCGGGCCGGTGTCGTCGGATTCCATGGTGCAGGATTCTCCGCGATCGCTGCGCAAGTCCGCATCCTTCTCCGCGCCGGTCGGTCTAAGCTGCGCATCTCTCGGAATCGCCCGCCCAGGAGACCTACATGACCACAGCCCCGCCCAGCCGCCTGCCTTTCCCCTACCGACCGGAGGCGGCGGTTGTGGCCGCGGCGCACGCCGCGCTGCAAGGCCGGCTCGACTGGCCGGCGGTGGTGGCGATGGCGCGGCCCTGGGTGCAGGCGGTGCGGGCCCAGCCGGCGCCGTTCTGGGCCCTGGAGTCGCTGCTGCGCGAATACCCGATCTCCAGCGCCGAAGGGCTGGCGCTGATGCGGCTGGCCGAGGCCTTGCTGCGCGTGCCCGACGCCGAGACCGCGATCGCGCTCACTGCCGACCAGCTCGGCCGCGCCGACTTCGACAGCGCCGCCGAAGGCAGCCCGCACCGGCTGCTGGCCGGTTTGTCGGCCAGCGCCATCGCGCTGAGCAAGAAGTTCCTGCCCGCCAGCGACCACCCGCCCGGTTTGCTGCAGCGCCTGGGTTCGCGCAGCGTCGTCGGCGCCACCTTGCGTGCCATCCAGCTGCTGGGCCGGCAGTTTGTGCTCGGCCGCCAGATCCAGGAAGCCATGACCGAGGCCGCGGCCCAGCGCAAGGCGCAGCCGCAGCTTCGTTTCAGCTACGACATGCTGGGCGAAGGCGCGCGCAGCGAACGTGACGCCCAGCGCTACCTGGCCAGCTACGCCCAGGCCGTTGCCGCCATCGCCGGCGGCCGGGTGGCGGCGTCGCCGATGCAGGCCGACGGCATCTCGATCAAGCTCAGCGCGCTGTTTGCGCGCTACGAGGACAGTCAGCGCGACGCCGTGCGCACTGAGCTGCTGCCGCGCCTGCTGAGCCTGGTGGCGGCCGCAGCGCAGGCCAACCTCAACCTGACCATCGACGCCGAGGAAAGCGACCGGCTGGAACTGTCGCTTGAACTCTTCGACACCGTCGCCGCCTGGGTGGCGGCGCACCACCCGCAGTGGCAAGGCCTGGGGCTGGCGCTGCAGGCGTACCAGACGCGTGCGCTGGACTGCGTGGCAGCGGTGGCCGCCAGCGCCCGCCGCCACCGGCTGCGCGTGATGGTGCGGCTGGTCAAGGGCGCTTACTGGGACGGCGAGATCAAGCGCGCCCAGGAGGGCGGCCTGCCAGGTTATCCGGTGTTCACGCGCAAGGCGCACACCGATCTGTCCTACCTGGCCTGCGCGCAGGCGCTGATCGGCCATGCCGACTGCATCTACCCGCAGTTCGCCACCCACAACGCCGGCACCATCGCTGCCATCGTGCAGATGGCGCGCGCCGCCGGCGCCGACTTCGAGATGCAGCGCCTGCACGGCATGGGCAGCGGCATTTATCGCGAGCTGGCCAAGCCCGGCGGCCAGGCCGTGCCGGTGCGCATCTACGCCCCGGTTGGCGAACACCGCGACCTGCTGGCCTACCTGGTGCGCCGGCTGCTGGAGAACGGCGCCAACTCGTCGTTCGTCCACCAGCTGGCCGACGAGCAGGTCAGCGCCGAGCAGTTGCTGAGCTCGCCACTGGCGCTGGGCCCGGGCACGCCCGGGCTGGCGCTGCCGCGTGATCTCTACGGCCCGGCACGCGCCAACGCCGCCGGCGTGGACCTGGCGGTGGCGACGATGCGCGCGCCGCTCGAAGCGGCCTTGGTCGACCTGGAAGTCGACGCGGTGGCGCCCGCCGACGCCGCTGCGGTGGCAGCCGCGATGTCCCGCCTGCA
>JAUYAJ010000667.1 GCA_030693565.1 Rubrivivax sp. | reverse complement strand
ACCATCATGGTGCCGCCGGTGGCGTATTCCAGCCCCAGCATCAAGCCCACCGTGGTCTGCTTGCCATAGGCTTCGAGCGGGCCGGTCAGGCTGCGAATGTGGGCGATGCGGATCTCGCCGGCCGCTTGTGCCAGCAAAGGCAGCACAGTGAGGGCGGCGGCCGTCAAGGCCAGGGGGATCATCGAGCGTCGCTTCATGCAGTCTTCTCCTCGTCGAGTGGATGACGGAGATATCGCAAGCTGCGTGCCAGGCGCACCGACTTGGTGCCAACCCTTGATTTTCGACAGCAATCGGGCAGTTTTCAGGCAAACAGTCCGCAAATCAGACAACTTCAGAGATCGGAGTGTCTCGATATCAGTCGATCATTCGAGTGAGTGTGTCCGCTTTTCAGGCGAAAGCGCCATCATCCCGGCTGCGCGACTTCAATCACCCGCGCCAGCACCTGAACAAAACCCGCCGGGTCCTGGACCTGCGGGTAATGCCCGGTCGCCATCTCCACCACCTGCCAGCCCGGCAGCTCGCGCACCCGGCGGCGCATCGGCTCGATGGTCGGGTAGGCCGGCGCGTTGCAGTCGATGAAGCAGCGCGGCACGCTGGCCATGCGCTCGGCGTCGTAGTCCAGCGACTCAAGGTAGGCGCCGAAGGGCTGGGCGCATTGGCGGCGCAGCAGCCAGTCGCGGTCGGCGGTGGCGAGGCCGAATCCAGCCGGGTCAGGCGGTGGCATCGCGTTCAAGCCGTGCGCGGCGGCGGCGGCCAGCCGCTGCGCTTTCACCGCCTCGCTGTGCTGGCTGCTCCAGCATTCGCCGGGCAGCGGCATCATGGCGTCGACGTAGACCAGCTGGCGCAGCCGGCCCGGCCCACGCGCCAGCAGGCGGTCGGCAGCGCCGGTGATCACCAGCCCGCCGTAACTGTGGCCGACGAGCACGACCTCACCCAACTCCTCGGCGTCGATCAGCCCGAGCACATCGGCGACATGGGTTTGCAGCGTGATGTCGACTCGCAAACCGTGGGCGCGTTCGCCGCAACCGCTCAGCGTGACGGCATGCACCTCATGGCCGGCGGCGCGCAAAGGTGCGAGCACACGGCGCCAGGCCCAGGCTCCAGCCCAGGCACCGTGGACGAGGACGACGGCGGGCTTCATGGCGACATGATCTCCGGGTAGCGGCTCAAGCGGTCGTAGAGCACCGAACGCGGCATGCCGAGCAGTTTGGCCGCGGCGACGCGGTTGCCGGCGCAATGCTGCAAGGCGCTGGTGATGGCGCTGCGTTCGGTGTCGGCCACCTGCTCGGCCAGCGAGCGCAGCGCGGGCGCTGGGGCGGGTGCGGGCGCGGGCGGGATCAGCTCAGGCACTAGCACCGGCGCGCGCGCAGCCGGCGCGGCCACCGGACCGAGCGCGAACTGCGCCGCGTGCAGCACATGGTCGTCGCTCATCAGCGCGGCCTGCTCCAAGGTGTTGCGCAGCTCGCGCACATTGCCCGGCCAGGCCTGGCCGGCCAGCGCCTCCAGCGCGTCGGGCGCCAGGCTGCGCGCCGGCAAGCCGCTGCGGCGGGCGATGTCTTCCATCAGCACTTCGGTCAGCGCCTCGAGGTCGGCCAGGCGCTCGCGCAGCGGCGGCAGCCGGATCGGCATCACGTTGAGGCGGTAATAGAGGTCGGCGCGGAA
>JAUYAJ010000663.1 GCA_030693565.1 Rubrivivax sp. | reverse complement strand
TCCTCAAGACGCTGTGACTATGCGCAGAACCCGGCTGCCGACTCCAGCACCATCACGAGGAAGAATCGGCGCCCGGCCAGCACAAGCTGTTCATAACTGGGACCTGTGCATAACGGCCACAACCCGTCGGTCTTGAGCGACCGCACTCGGGGGAGCTACCAGACTGTTCCGACTTGGATGTCGGGGAGGTGATCAGTTTCGGCCGCCTTGGCCGACGAATCGTGGCGGGTCCCTTCGTGGGCGGCAACATGACCATCGACGCCGGAGTGATGCTGTTGTCGGCGACTGAACGCAAGCTCGAATTGCTTGAAGCGGCCAGCGACGGCTTCGTCGACCCGCGCAGCCCGCTTGGCGACGCTTGTCAGCGTACTGTGAGCGGCTGAGAACTCAGCACTACGCCACCGCGCGCGGCCACCACTTCACCTTCGGCCAGCGGTCGCCATTCGTCCGCGGTGAGCGGCACACTGGCGATCCACACGACTGATCGTTCCTCCTTAGCGATCGAGACGCCACCGTGGTCGTCGGGCGCAGGATCGTCAGGGGCGCATTGCCGCTGCCGTATCCACAGGCCAGGCGGCTCGACGCGCTTGATCGTTCGTTGCAAGCGCCGGTGGCCGTGGCCGAAGACGGCGTCGCCGTCGGCATAGAGGAAGTTGGCGGGCCCGAGCGCGCGCAAGTCAGCGGCGAATGCGTTCAGCAACGACAGCCGCACTTCAAGGGTTGGCGGCGTGCTCGCCGTCCATGGCTCGCTCAGGCGCTCCAGCAGCGCGCAGAAGGCATGCTCAGAATCGCTTTGCCCGACCGGGCGGTGCGAGCCGAGCGCCAGCGCCTCGCTGCGGTAGATGCCGGGCAGGTGGCCGTTGTGCGCAAACACATGGGCGCGCCCGCCAAGTTCTCGCACGATGGGTTGCGTGTTCGCGAGCGACACGTCGCCCTGCGTGGCATGGCGGATGTGGGAGATCGCCAGGTGGGTGGCAGGACCTTCCGTTTCGAGGAAGCGCACCAGCGCGCTGTCGGCGGCGGCGGCCGGCTCGCGGAACAGGGCCGCATCGGTTCCTTGGTAGAACGCGACGCCCCAGCCGTCATGTGAGTTGCCGGACGTACCCCCGCGCGCGGCAAGGGTCTGCAATGAGAACGTCAGACGGGCCGGGGTTGAGCTCGACAGCGCGAGCAGCTCACACATCGCGCGTCAGGTGGCCTGTGTCGTACTACCACCGAGGCTCTCGCAGACGCGGCGCAGGCGCTGTTCCGCTGCGTCGGCCACGGTCCTGACCTCGGGCTTGCCGACCAGGTTCACCATGATCTGCGGGTCAAGGAAGCCGACTACCACGCGGTCCGGCGCTTCCTCGCGCACGATCACGTTGCACGGCAGCAGCAGGCCGATGTCGGGCACAGCTTGCAGGGCCTGGTGCGCCAGCGGTGGGTTGCAGGCGCCGAGGATGCGGTAGCGCGGCATGTCGATGCCCAGCTTCTCTTTCATCGCGTGCTGTACGTCGATGTCGCTGAGCACGCCAAAGCCCTCGGCTTTCAAGGCGGCGAGCGTCTTGGTGAGGGCCTGGTCGAATGTGGTGCCGGTCAGGGTGGTGGTGAATCCGTACATGGGGAACCTCGTTGGAGTGATAGGTGAGGGCTCAGGCGTGGGTCGCCTCAGCGCGCGACGGCTTGACGATCAGCTTGGATAGATCGGCGAATCCAATCGGCGGCACGGTCAGCCAAGGAAGCGTGAAGATGCGCTTGGCCAAGCCGGCGGCCATGCGTTCCATCTGCTTGCGTTCGCCGGTCAGCCGCGCTGCCAGCAAGGGGTCGCGCGTGCCCGCAGCCAGCACACTCTTGTTGAGCACCCAGGCATAGGGCTCGATGCTGGCTCGGCGAAGGTCCTCCTGCAGCGCCGCCGCCTGCGACACCGGCGTCACCTCCGGCAACGTGACCAGAATGATCTTCGTGTACGCGGCGTCCTGCAGCCGCATCAAGGGCGTGACGATGTGGGAGCTACCGTGCCCTTCGAACTCGCGCGTCATTTGCCGGTGGTAGGCACCCGTCGCGTCCATCAGCAGCATGGAGTGGCCGGTGGGCGCGGTGTCGAGCACGACAAAGGCACTGCGGCCCTCGCTGACGATGCGCGAGAAGGCGTGGAAGACGGCCACCTCTTCGGTGCAAGGCGATTGCAGGTCTTCCAGCAGCAGCGCCTGCTCCGCCGCGTCGAGCTTGGGCGACTTGGCCGCCATGATCTTGTCGATGTAGCGCTGCGTCTCGACCTTCGGGTCGATGCGGCTCACGTTCAATCCCGGCACGTCGCCGTTCAACGTTCCCGCCAGGTGGGCGGCCGGATCGGTGGTGCTGAGGTGCACGGTCTTGCCGCGCTGGATCAGCCCCAAAGCCAGGGCGGCGGCGACCGTCGTCTTGCCGACGCCGCCCTTGCCCATCACCATGATCAGCCCGTGCCTGGCAGTGGCCAGTTCGTCGACCAGCGCGTCCAGGCCTTGAAACTCTTCACTGTCGACCCCCACCGAAGTCATGGGCGCCGTGATCGGGCCGGCACCGGTGGCCAACAGTGCGCGAAGGGCGGGCAGACCGACGGTGTCGAAGGCCCGCAGCGGCACGCGGTCCTGCGGTAGTGCACTCAGCGACGCTGGCATCGCGTCCAGCGCCTGCTGCCCCAGGTCTTCGATGGCGCAAGCCACTGCGTCGGTGCGTTCACTGGCATGGAACACACCATTGATCGCCAACCGCTGGTTGTTCAAACCCAGTTCATGCAACTCGCCCGAGGTGTGCGCCGCTTCAGTGATGGCTCCCCTGTCGGGTCGCGTCACCAGGATCACCGCGGTCTTGGCCGGATCGCTCAGGGCGTCGAGTGCGGCTTTGAAGCGCACCTCCTGCATCTTCAAGCCTGAATGCGGCCCCAGGCAGGAGGCGCCGCGATTGTTGCCGTCGAGGAAGCCGGTCCACGCCTTGGGCAAGCTGAGCAGACGCAGGGTGTGCCCCGTCGGGGCCGTGTCGAAGACGATGTGGTCATAGGTCGCGGCGCCGTCGGACAGGAGCGAAGAGAACTCGTCGAAGGATGCGATCTCCGTGGTGCAGGCGCCGGACAGCTGCTCGCGCACGGTCGAGAGTTCTTCTGCGCTGGCAGCGGCGCCCATCTGCGCCAGAACCCGCTGGCGATACGACTCGGCCGCGTTGTCGGGGTCGATGTTCAGCACCGACAGGCCGGGTGCGCCTGGCACAGGAACGGGTGTGTTGCGAAGTTCGATCCCGAGCATTTCATCGAGGTTCGACGCGGCGTCGGTGCTGACCAGCAACACCTTCTTGCCCGCGTCCGCGAGCGTCAGCGCGGCGGCGGTCGATAGCGAGGTCTTGCCGACTCCACCCTTGCCGGTGAAGAACAGATGCCGGGTCGGGTGGTTCAGAAACCCGATGAGGCCTGGCTTCAGCCAGGTTTGCACTTCCTCGTGCGAGGGAACGCCGCCGCTGTGAACAACCTTGCCGTCGATCATGACGGCCGGAGTGGACTTGACACCTGAGCGCTTGATCTCGTCGAGGTTCTCGACCTTGACGATCTTCACGTCAACACCCGAAGCCAGTGCGGCCCGTTCGATGATGCCGATGGTGCTGTGGCACTTGCTGCAGCCCGATCCCAGAACTTTGATCTCCATCACGATGTCCTCTTCTTGGAAAGACCTAAACCCATCACGGTGACGCTCGGACCGTTCACGGTTGACCTGCGGCATCGACGCCGTGGTGGGTGTGGCCGTGCGAAGGTGCAACTCCGTGACTGCCGTCCGGTTCGCCTGCGCTCAACTCAGGAGAGCGTGGCGCCAAGGTAGCGCAGGGTGCCATGAACGGCACCCGCATGACCTGGATTGTGGCGTGTTCAATCTCGAATCGGTCGTGCAACTGCCGAGTCGCGTTCTGAAGAAAGGCATCGTCGGCATGGCCCTCGGGCATCACGAGGTGCGCGGTCATCGCAATTTCCGACGTGCCCATAGCCCAGACATGCAGGTCGTGAACGCGCGCCACCCCGGGCAGCCCTTCCAGCAGGGCCTGCACCGCGAGCAGATCCACATCCTCGGGCACCCCGTCGAAAAGCAGGTGCACCGACTGCCTGAACAGGCTCCAGGTGCCCACCACGATGACGGCCGCGATGATCAGGCTGACCACCGGGTCGAGCCAGTTCCAGCCGAACCACAGCGCGAGGCCGCCGGCTACCACCACGCCGGCCGAGACCAGCGCGTCGGCGGCCATGTGCAGGAAGGCGCCGCGAATGTTGAGATCGGTGTCAGCGCCGCGCATGAACAGCAGCGCCGTGGCGGTGTTGACGACGATGCCGATGCCGGCCACCACCATGATGGTGACGCCCTCGACGGGCTGCGGCGACTGCAGTCTGTGGAAGGCCTCCCATGCGAGCGAACCCATCGCCACCAGCAGAAGCAGCGCGTTGATGAAGGCAGCCAGAATGCTGGCGCGCTTCCAGCCGTAGGTGTGGCGCGCGTCCGGCCGCAATTTGCCGGCCAGCGCGCCTCCCCACGCCAACACCAGGCCGATCACGTCGCTCAGGTTGTGCCCGGCGTCGGCCAGCAGGGCCAGCGAATTGACCTTCCAGCCGTAGAACGCCTCGATCGCAACGAAAGCGATGTTCAGCCCGATTCCGATGGCAAAGGCCGCATTGAAATTGGCCGGCGCGTGGCTGTGGTCATGGCCTGCACTCATGGGGATGCGATCATTCTGTGCAGCACGCCGACCAGTTCCGTACCGGGCGCGACTGTGTTGAAGACTGTGCCGTACTTCTTCACGTTCTCGTGCAGGAGGTCAAGCCGTCGATCAGGCTCGTCGGTGTCGATGATGATTTCGTAGCGGATGGACTCCATGCGCGGTGGCACGTCCTGGCGCACGCCGTGCACCCGCACTTCCACGCCGCGAAGTTGAAACTTCAGGATCGGCGTGACGCGCTCGATGCCCTTGATCATGCAGGCCGACAGGGCGGCGAGCAGCAGTTCGGCCGGGTTGAAGGCCTGTGGATTGCCGGCCATGTCGGTGTCGAGCGTGATCAGCGCGTCCTTGCAGCGCGATTCGCTGGCGTGCGCGCTCAGGCGCACAGACACTACGTCAAACTCCAACTTGAGGCCGGCAGATTCAGTCATCGGGGTCTTCTTGTCACAGGAGGGATGTCAGCAGGGCCATCAAACCACGAAGCCCAGGCCTTGGGCCAGGCCCACCGGCGCAGGCGGCCGCTATCACCCAGCGTTGCCGCGCAGGCTGCCTCCTCAGGCCTTGAGCCATTGTTCGATCTTGTCGCGGCTGGGCACGCCGCCGGCGTGCACCACCTTGCCGTCGATCACCACGCCGGGCGTGCTCATCACGCCGTAGCCCATGATGTCGCGCAACTCTTCCACCTTTTCAAGCGTCACCGCCACGCCTTTGGCCTTGGCAATCTGGTCGATGAGCGCAATGGTGGTCTTGCAGTTGGCACAACCGGTGCCGAGTACCTTGATGTCCATGAGGCGTCCTGTTGAGAGGTAAGGTCGAAGGGTTGATGGCCTATGGCCAGCGACAGGCAGCCGTCAGAAGGTGATGACCGTCGCCGCTTCGGTGGCGAAGCGTGGAAACGCCAGGGCTGCCGACTCGAGCACCAGCCCGCGGGCCCGGAACGACGCTTCCGCACCCGCCTGCTGCGCCAGGCCGATGCAGGTGGTGACACGCACTCCCAGCTTGACGAGGCCGTCGACGTGGGAATTGAACTCGGCCTTGTCGTCGGCCGACAACGCAGCCTCGGCGGGCCCGAAGATGTAGACCTCCAGCTCGGGTCGGGCCACGTCGGTGGCTTGGTGCATGCGTTCGGCCAGTGTGGGCACGGTGGCCAGCGCGGCAGGGTCGTTGTGGAAAAGGTGAAGGACGAGCTTGGTCATGGGGTGCTTTCAGGTTGCGACGCTCACTCGCGTTCGAGTTCAAGGTAAGTCCGGCTGGCGTTACCGGGCATCAGTTCGGCGGCGTTCAGCAGTCGCATGAACGGAGCGGCGTTGAAGCTCTTCACAGCCGCACTGACGTCGGTGCCGTCGTCGACGGCCTTCTTCATGTGGGCGCGCAGCGCCAGCAGCAACGCCTGACTGTCGGCCTTGGCCGTGGCCACGTTGGTGACGCTGCCGTGGCCGGGTACCAGCACCTGCGGGTTCAGCTGCTCGATGACGGCAAACGCATCAAGCCAGCGCTTCGTGTTGCTGACGGGCAGCACGCCCAGCATGCGGTCAACATAGACCACGTCGCCAGTGAAGAGCACGTTCTTCTGCGGCAGCCAGACCATGGTGTCGCCAGGTGTGTGCGCGCCGCCGCGGTGCTTGAACTCGAAGACCACGCCCCCGAGTTCAAGCCGCTCGTCGGTGCCCGTCAGCCAACGCGTGGGTAGCGTAGGCACGGTGCCGTCTGCCTTGGCGCCCAGCGTGGCCTTCAGGCCTTGCAAGTGGTCGTTGCCGCGGTTGAACATGTCGGGCTTGGCGTCTGCATGGGCGATGACCTCGGCGCCTTGCGCCGCGAAGTAGCCATTGCCCAGCCAGCGGTGGTCTTGCCCACCGGTGTTGAACACCCACTTCACGGGCTGCTTGGTCACCGCCTTCACGGCGTCATGAATCTGCCGTGCGCCCTGGAACGTGGCGCCACTGTCGATGAGCATCGCACCGGCTGCTGTCACCACCAGCCCGATGTTCGCGTTCAAGCCTTCGTTGTCGGCCGACCGCGGTCCTGTGTCGCCCACGTGCGCATAAACGCCCTCGGCCACACGCTGAAAGCGCACTTCCACGGCCTGGGCGGTGCCCGCCGCCCAGGCTAGCGCAGTGCCGACCAGCAGGACCGCGGCATGGCGTCGGCTCAACTGGCGCACGCGGAGCCTCCGCTGTCCTTCAGGCCCAGCGCCTTGAAGATCTTGGCCGCCGGGCAGAAACCGGTAAATCCCATCTGGAACAGATTGGCGCCGACGAAGGCGGTGAACCACAGCCAGCCCACATGCGACATGTCGATCTGGCCAGTGAAGTGCGCCAGCGCGAGGGTAAGCGTGATCATGAAGCCGGCGAAGATGCTGACGGCGCTGTTGACGGTCATAGAAGTCTCCAGTGGTTGAAATTCGGATTGAGAAGATGCGATCACAGGACGGCGTTGAAGACATAGCCGACGATCAGGATTCCCGTGGCCACCACCCCAGCGAAGGTCGCGATGAGCCGCAGCTTGAGCACCTTGCGCAGGATGATCATTTCGGGCAGCGAGAGCGCGATCACGCTCATCATGAAAGCCAGCACGGTGCCGAGTGCTGCGCCCTTGGCCAGCAAGGCCTGCACGATGGGGATGATCCCGGCAGCGTTGGCGTACATCGGCACGCCGATAAGTACCGCCAGAGGCACTGACCACCTGGCGTCCTTGCCCATGATCGAGGCCATGAAGTCCTCGGGCACCCAGCCGTGGATGGCCGCGCCGATCGCGATGCCGGCCAGGATGTAGGGCCAGACCTTGCCGACAATCTCGCGCACGCTGGCGAAGCCACCTTCGATGCGCTCGACGAGTGTGAATGCATCACCGCCGGCCGTAGCCTGGACGCGCGGCATGTCGCGCACCCAGTCTTCCAGATATGGTTCCATCTTCAATCGGCCAATGACCCAGCCAGCGACGACGGCCACCGTCAGACCCAGGCCCATGTAGAGCAGCGCGATCTTCCAGCCGAACAGGCCGAACAGCAGCGCAAGTGCGACCTCGTTGACCATGGGCGCGGAGATCAGGAACGAGAAGGTCACGCCGAGCGGTACGCCGGCCTGCACGAAACCGATGAACAGGGGCACGGCAGAACATGAGCAGAACGGCGTCACGATGCCTAAGCTCGCCGCCATCACGTTGGCCACGCCTTCTGTCTTACCGGCTAGCAGCGCGCGGGTGCGCTCGGGAGTGAAGTAGGAGTTGATCATCCCCATTACGAACACGACGGCGGTGAGCAGCAGCAGCACCTTGGGCGTGTCATAGAGGAAGAACTGCAATGCCCCACCGAGTGCGCTGTTGCGGTCCACGGGCAGCGCGGCGACCAGTGCCTCCGAGGCGGGGATCAGTGATTGATACAGCGCCCACCAGAGCATGGCGGCCACCATCAGGAACAGCTTCGGATGCTGCCGGGGCAGTTGCAGGGTGCGTTCAGAAAAGGTCAGTGTGCTCATGTGCGGGTGTCTCCGTCATGTAGACGAAGACTCCCGGCAAAGGATGCAGGCCGATGGGCAATACGGCGCTTTGCTTGATTCAGATCAAACGATGGGCGGCCTGGGCACGTGACTGGCAACGCTGCCGTCGGCCTCGAAACGAACCTGGCAGGCCGTCGTCAACCGGTCGCGCAGGCGCTGCCGCGCGCGCAACAGTCGCGATTTGGTTGCGGGCAGACTCAGCCCATGCGCGCCAGCGAACCCGCGCTGGGTTTGACCTTCCAGGTCGCAGGCCCGCAGAATGGTCGCATCGTCCTCTGAAAGCTCACTGAGCGAGCGAACGAGGCACTCAGCCAGCGCGTCGACCGGTTGGAGTGTCTCCTGCGCAGGCGCGACGGGTTCCTCTGGCCCCTCCGCCAGGGGCTCCGTCAAGTGCGCCGTGCGTGCCCGATCGACCAAGGCATTGCGCGCCACCTGGAACAGCCACGCACGCGGGTTCTCCAGGGTGCAGAAGCCTTGACCGTGACGCATGGCCCTCACGAACACGTCTTGCAGCAGGTCGGCGGCCGCATCGGCATCCGACAGGCGATGCCGCAAGTAACCCAACAACTCGCCCTCATGGGCCTGCCAGGCCGCCGACACGCAGGAAAACGCCTGCAAGGTTGCGGTGTCAGTGGATGTTGGCTGGGTCATTGCACCGGGCGCAACAGAACGGGCGTCGTTTGACGTTTCAACTTCATAGCGACCGCTGGTTCACGCGTTTCGACAGCGCCTCGGCGCTCTCCCGCCGCTCGCTGTAGCGATCGGCCAGGTAAGGCGCCACATCGCGAGTCAGCAGCGTGAACTTCATCAGCTCTTCCATCACATCGACCACGCGCTCGTAGTAGGCGGAGGGTTTCATGCGTCCGGCCTCGTCAAATTCCAGAAAGGCCTTGGCGACGGACGACTGGTTCGGGATCGTGATCATGCGCATCCAGCGGCCCAGCACGCGCAGCTGGTTCACCGCGTTGAACGATTGCGAGCCACCCGACACCTCCATCACCGCCAGGGTCTTGCCCTGGGTCGGCCGCACAGCGCCGACGCTGAGCGGAATCCAGTCGATCTGCGCTTTCATGATCCCTGTCATCGCGCCGTGGCGCTCCGGCGAGGTCCAGACCATGCCTTCGGCCCAGGCTGCCGCTTCGCGCAGTTCTTGCGCCTTGGGGTGCGTCTCGGGTACGGCATCGGGCAACGGCAGGCCAGCCGGATCGAACACCCGCACTTCGCCGCCCATCGCGATCAGCAGGCGTGCTGCTTCGAGCGTCAGCAGTTTGCTGTACGAGCGCTCGCGCAGCGAGCCGTAGAGCAGCAGGAAGCGTGGGGCATGAGTCGAAGTTCCAGTGCTTGCGAAGCGTGTGCCTGTGGGTCGATCGAACAGCGTGCTGTCAACGTTGGGCAGGCTCAGGTCAAGAAGCGACATGGCGACCTGTCCTTTTCCCGTCAGCATCGATGATCGGCTCGCCGTCTTCCTTGGCGAAGGGCGCAAGCTGCGGCGACGGCAGGATGTCGAGAACCGCTTCCGACGGGCGGCACAAACGCGTGCCCAGTGGCGTCACGACGATGGGGCGATTCATCAGGATGGGATGGGCGTCCATGAAGTCGATCAGCTCGTCGTCGGTCCACGCCGGGTCGTCGAGCTTCAACTCGTCGTAGGGCGTGCCCTTCTGACGCAGCATGTCGCGCACCGGCATGCCCAGCGCGGCGACCAGTTCAACCAGCCTGGCGCGACCCGGCGGGGCCTTGAGGTACTCGACGATCACCGGCTCGACACCGCAATTGCGGATCAGCGCCAGCGTGTTGCGCGACGTGCCGCAGGCTGGGTTGTGGAAGATCGTGATGGTCATGCTGATGGGGCCTCGAGTGCCAGTGCCGCGCCACGTCGCCGGTTGACGAACCACACCAGCGACAGCATGACCGGCACTTCTACGAGTACACCCACCACGGTGGCCAGGGCCGCACCCGAGTTCAGGCCGAACAGCGAGATCGCCACCGCCACCGCCAGTTCGAAGAAGTTGGAGGTGCCGATCAGGCAGGCCGGACCGGCGATGTCATGCGGCAGCTTCAGAAGCTTGGCGCCGACCCACCCCACGGCGAAGATGCCGTAGCTCTGCAATACCAGCGGCACCGCGATCATCGCAATGACCAGCGGCTGCTCGACGATGGTGCGGGCCTGGAAGCCGAACAGCAGCACCACGGTGGCGATCAGGCCGACGACAGACCACGGTTTGAGCCGAGCCACGAACGCGCTCACCGCCTGCGGCGAGCGTTGCTGCAGCAGATGGCGGGTGACCATGCCCGCCAACAGTGGCAGCACGACGTACAGCACCGTGGCGATCACCAGTGTCTGCCACGGCACGCTGATGTTGGTGACACCCAGCAGGAAGGCCGCGATCGGTGCGAAGGCGACCACCATGATCAGGTCGTTCACCGACACCTGCACCAGCGTGTAGTTGGCGTCGCCCTTCACCAGTTGGCTCCAGACGAAGACCATGGCCGTGCAGGGCGCCACGCCGAGCAGAATCATGCCGGCGATGTACTCGCTGGCCGACTGCGGGTCGACCCAGGGCGCAAACACGAACTGGAAGAACAGCACGCCCAGCGCTGCCATCGTGAACGGCTTGATGAGCCAGTTGACCACCAGTGTCAGCATCAGCCCACCCGGCCGCTTGCCCACGTCCTTCACCGATGTCCAGTCGATCTGGATCATCATCGGATAGATCATCACCCAGATGAAGACGGCGACGATCAGGTTGACATGCGCGAACTCGACGGCCGCGATGGCCTGGAAGGCGGTGGGTGTGGCCAGCCCCAGGCCGACGCCGGCCAGGATGCCCAGGCCGACCCAGACGGTGAGGAAGCGCTCGAAGAGCCCCATGTCCTGGCGTCCTTCTCAGCGCGTGCCAATGTCGTTGATCTTGCGCTGCAGCGACAGGCTGTTCAGTGTCGCCAGCGGCAGGGCCACCATCAGCTCGATGCGCCGTTTGAGCGTGATCGCGGTGTCAAGGAAGGCCTTAGCCTTTTGCGCGTCGGTGCCTTCGATCGCGGCCGGGTCGGGCAGGCCCCAGTGGGCGGTCATCGGCTGGCCGGGCCAGACGGGGCAGACTTCGCCCGCCGCGTTGTCGCAGACCGTGAACGCGAAGTCGAGCCGCGGCGCACCGGGCTGCGCGAACTCGTCCCAGCTCTTGCTGCGAAAGCCGTCGGTCGGAATGCGCCAGGTGGACAGGGTCTGCAGCGCGAAGGGGTTGACGGTGCCGTTGGGATGGCTACCCGCCGACCACGCCTTGAACCGCCCGCCGCCGAGGTGGTTCATCAGCCCCTCGGCAATGATGGAGCGGGCGGAGTTGCCGGTGCAGATGAAGAGAACGTTGTAGGTCTTGTCGGTCATGGGTGAACGTGAAAGCGCTCCATGCTGTTTCTCGGAAGTCAGCAGGTGGTGCAACCCGACGCTGAAACGAGGTCGCAGGTTGCGCCCTGGCAGCAATGCGCGGTGAGGTAGGCGAGCAGATCGTTCATCTGCTCGACGGACGGGCGGTAGATGAGGTTGCGGCCTTCGCGTTCGGCGCTGACCAGGCCGGCATGCACCAGCTCCTTGAGGTGAAAGGACAGTGTGGAGTTCGGGATGTCGAGCATGGCCGCCAGCGCACCCGGCGTCATGCCCTCGGGACCGGCGCCGACCAGCGCACGGAAAACACGCAGGCGCGCTTCCTGGGCCAGCGCGGCAAGCGCGGCGACGGCGACTCTTTCATTCATTGTTCGAAGTTTATAGAAACATGGAATTTGGTCAAGTCTCTTGAACAGCCGACGGCAGTGCACTCTGGCCGCACCGCCGGCAGGCAGCTGACTATTCCCGTGCGCCACTACCAGTTCGGCTATGACTGCTTTGAGGTGGGCAGTCTTGGCCGGTGAATGACTGCAAGGGCTGAGCGAAAGATCGAGTAGCGCTGTCGGAAATTCCCGGGCAGCAGGTTTCAAGAGGCTTGCGCGCACCCCGTGGCAAGAACGCGCAGACCATGCCAAACGGCAGCATGGCTTTGCGGCTCCACGGGTTTCTTTGGCCCCGCGACATGAACCCACCGGCGATGATCGCAACCCATGAAAATATTCGGCATCGCAGGCCATTCCGGCATGGGCAAGACCACGCTGATCGAGCGCCTCGTGCCCGAATTGTCGGCGCGCGGCCTAGTGGTTTCACTGATCAAGCACAGCCACAAAAACATCGACATCGACCGGCCGGGCAAGGACTCCTACCGTCTGCGAGAGTCGGGCTGCAAGGAGGTGCTGCTATTGGGCAACGACCGGTGGGCACTGATGCACGAGCTGCGCGACGCCGACGAGCCGCCGCTGGACTACCTGCTGGACCGAATGCAGCGCTGCGACCTGGTGCTGATCGAGGGCTTCAAGAATGGCGGCTTCCCGAAGCTGGAGATCTGGCGGGCTTCGGTCGGCAAGCCAACGCTTTGGCCCGCCTGGCCAGGCATAACGGCGATCGCCAGCGATACGCCAGCGGCAGACTTGGAAGCGACTATCGCGATCACGGGCATTGCCCGCCTGGATCTGTCGGATACCGCTGCGATCGCCGCGTTCGTGCTGGCGCAAGCTGCCCCGCGTTGAGGCTGTCCGGGCGGGTGCGAACCGGAGTGTTGGCTGATCACCGGCAGCGCGCCAGCGCAAACCCCCTCAACCGATCGCCATTCGTTTCATGCGCTCCCACAGGCTCTTGCGGCTGATGCCCAGCGCGTCCGCCGTGACCCCGATCTGGAAGTCATGGCGCTGCAAGGCCTGCCGGATGAACCCCCGCTCCTGAAGGCGCAGGAACTCCTCGAGCCGCGGCATCGGACCATCGACGGCATCGCTCTGTGCTGCCGAATCCTCCTCGTCCGAAGTCGAGTCCCCGCGCAGCAGCGCCGTCTCGATCCGTTCGGAGTCGGACAGCAGGCAGGCGCGCTCGATCGCATTGCGCAGCTCGCGCACATTGCCCGGCCAGGACCGGCTCATCAGGGTTTGCTCCGCGTCCGGGCCAAGGACGCGCAAGGTCGTTGGGTGGGCAGCGTTCCACATGTCGATGAAGCGTTGCGCCAGCCAGGGCACATCCTCCGGGCGTTCGCGCAATGACGGTACGCGCAAGTGGACGACGTTGATGCGGTAATACAGGTCTTCGCGGAAGCGACCGGCACGCACTTCGTCATTGTGCCGCTTGTTGGTGGCGAAGATGAGCCGGACCTGCACTGGCATTGCCTGCTCGCTGCCCAGCCGCGTGACCGACCGGTCTTGCAGAACGCGCAGCAGGCGGGCCTGCAAGGCCTGCGGCATGTCGCCGATCTCGTCGAGGAACAGCGTGCCGCCATGGGCCTGCTCGAACTTGCCGCGATGCATGCGCACGGCGCCGGTGAACGCCCCCTTCTCGTAGCCGAACAATTCGGCCTCGATCAGCGACTCGGGCAGCGAAGCCGCATTGACGGCAACGAAGGGCGCGTCGGTGCCCGCAGTCTCGCGGTGCAGGCAGCGCGCCAGTTCCTCCTTGCCCGCACCGGACTCCCCGGTGACGAGCACGGAATCCCAATGTGCGCGCAGGCGCGTCACCATCGCGTGCAGGCGGCGGATTTCGCCCGAGACGCCCAGGGGACATGCCTTGATCGCTGTCGCCGCAGCGCCCGCTGCGGCGGCTTGCGGCAACAGGCCCTGCAGGCCCCGCAGGCGCCGGATCAGCCGGTCCATGTCCAGCGGCTTGGTGAAGAAGTCCACCGCACCGCGGGTCAGCAGGGCCTCGCGCTGCGCGATCGTGCCATAACCCGTGATGAAGATCCAGGGTCGGGCCTGCCATGCGGCAGGCAGCCGGCGGATCAGCTCGGGCCCCTCGATATCCGGCAGGCGAATATCGCTGACCACGGCATCGGGGATGGCCTCCGCGCGCGATGCAGCTGCCACCACGTCGGCACCGTTGCGCCACCAGCGGCATGCAAAGCCTTCGAGCTGCAGCCGCTCCGAGAGCGACTCGCCCATCAAGGGATCGTCTTCGATCAGGGCGATGCTCGTCGTCATGCCGTCGGAACCGTCGGCGCCGCAGTGAGCGCAGGTGCCGCGCAGGCGGTGTCCGAAGGAACGGCGAACTCCGCTACCAGCACGGTCGCCAGCGCTGCTTCGGACGGCGCGAGCCAGAGCCGACCACCGGATGTGTGCAGGATGCGCGCTGTGATCCACAAACCCAGGCCGAGCCGGCCTTGCGCCGAACGCTCCGCGCCCCGCGTCAATGCGGCAAGCTTGTCGGCGGCCAGCGGCGTGCCGCTGTTGCCCACCCAGATCTGCCAGGTGTCGGGCGTCTCACGGGTCCAGGCCGTCACCTCGCCGTGTTCACCGGCTGCGGCGATGGCGTTGAGCGTCAGGTTCAGCATCACCTGACGTACCGGAACAGCCGCCAGATTCGCCTGCGGCAATGTCACGCGCCAGTGCAACCGGCAGTGCACGTGCTCGGCTTCGGGGCGCAGCAGCAACTCCAGGTCGCGCAGGTCGGCCAAGGTGAGCGGATGGCTTTCGCTGCGCGCCTCATTGAGCAGGGCCTGCACCGTTTCGTGCACCTGGCGCAAGCCGCGTTCCAGCAGTTCCAGAGTGCGGGCCGTCGCCGCGTCGACGCCGCCGCGCAAGCGGCGGTTCTCGATGGCAGCCAGCATGCCGCCCAGCGGGTTGTTCACCTCGTGCGCGATGCCGGCGGTCAACTGGCCGATGCTGGCCATGCGCTCGGCCTCGAGCATGTGGCGCTCGAGCTCCTGCTGCGCCGCGATCTGATCCATCATGGCCGCGAAACTGCGGCCGAGTTCGCCTATCTCGTCAGGTCGCGCGCAGACTTGTTCGAGTTCTGCGCGCGAGGCGGCCGTGGCGGCGACGTTCCGGCGCGGTGCCGCCTGCATCACTACACGCAAACGCTCCAGCGGCGCCGTCATGCGCAGGCCGATGGCGCCGCCGGCCAGCGCCACCAGCAGCATGGCGACTGCGCCAAGCACCACCAGTTGCTGAATCACCGCCGCGCGCTGCGCGTCGGTGAGCGCGCGCGGGTGGCTGGCCAGCACAACGCCCAGCAGCGCATCCTCGTCGCCAACGATGGGCGTGGCCAGCACCAGCATGCCGCTCGCGGCCACCTCCATCCGCGCCGGGGCGGGCGGCGAACTCTCCAGGACACGGCGCGCCGCCTGTGCCAGCGCTTCCGGCAGGGTGCTCAGGTGCTGCCCGAGCGGGTGCACGCGAGGGCTGGGCGAGGCAAAGACCTGGCCTCGGGCGTCGAGAGCGATGACCTGCACAGCCTGCGCCGACACCGTGCTCCCCGCTGGCGGGGTGGCGGCGCGCATCATCTGGAAGGCCTGCCAGACATCGTTGCGCAGGAGGGGCTGCACCAGTGCCCGCGCCAGGGTACCGGTCAGGCGCTGCGTCTCTGCTTCGGCATTGGTTTCGACATGACGATCGACGAGCGTGTAGGTCGTCGCCGCGACCAGGATGCCCGACACCAGCGCGACTGCGGTCAGGGCCAGCGGCACCTTCAGGCGGTAGCCGAAGGCCGAGGCCCGGCTGGGCGCCGCGCTGGCCATCGATGCGTCAGGCCGCCGATCCCTGTCCGCGCGCCATGTCGGCGATGCTGCGAAACAGGGCCGGCTCGGCGGTCACGAAACGATCCAATCGCAACTCGGCCAGCACGGCACGGCCAGTCGCGTGTGCGGGCATGTCGAACAGCGCCTTGGCGAAAGCCTTGAGTTCGTCGGCCCCGATGTGGGCTGCGGCGACGATCGGCGGGAAGCCGAAGTCCGGGGACTTCTGGATCACCCGTGTGCGCGCGGTGAGCGAGGGATGCAACTCGGCCAGCGTCTCCCACACGTAGCCGTCGACCGAACCCGCGTCGGCCAGACCTTCAGCCACCGCCTCGACGACGTGGCGATGGGAGTGCGTGAAGAAGCTGCGCGCGAAAAAGCGTCCCGGGTCCTGCCCCTGGCTGCGCAGCAAGTGCTGCATGTACAGGAAGCCGGAGTTGGACAGCGGGTCAGAATAGGCGAACGTGCGCCCTCCCAACTCGCGTAGCGTTGCGGGCTTGCCCGCGGCATCGACGATCAGGTAGCTCTGGTAGAGCGGCCGGCCGCGCCATTGCGGCACCGCCACCAATTGCAGTTCACGCTGGTGCAGCACATAGGGGTAGCCGCAGATCCAGGCGAATTGGACCTGGCCCGAGCGCAGCACGTCGAGCACCTGCGCGTAGGTACCCTGCTGGACAAACTCGACCGGGGTGCCGAGCGCCGCTTCAAGGTACTCGCGCCAGAGTTTCAGCAGCCGCAGCCGCTCGTCCAGGAACACCGGTGTCAAGCCCAGACGCAGCACCGGGTTGCCGGCCTTGGCGTGCACGAAAGGAGCCGCCACCGCCGCTGCCGCAGTGACCAGACAGTGCCGGCGGCTGAGTGCCCCCAGGGCCGGGCTGACGCCCAGCCTGCCCCCCGTGGGGGTCAAGGAACTCGGGAGCGGCCCTTCGTTCCTTGAGAGCGATCGGAGGGCTGACTTTGTTGAGGCCACCATGGTTACCGCAGGGTAACGGAGCTGATCCGAAGAATCCCTAGTGTGTTACCCGGAAGTAACGCGTCGGCAATCCCCGCAGTCTGCTATGTGATTGATTTACTTGGGATATTTGTCCGGCGTTGGGATGGCATCACTCTTGCAACGCAATGGGGGAACCCGACAAGGAGAGGCGGCATCGATCCGCGTCCGGCCATGACCCCAGGAGACAAGACCCCGAGCCGCCAGCGGCTGCGCACCGACCTCGCGCTGATGCACGAGGAAGGGGCCTGCCTGCCTCTGCGCAGCACACACGGGCAATGTCACGCTTGCGCCGACGTCTGCCCGGTCCAGGCCCTGCGGGTGACGGTTGCGGCGCTGGTGCTGTCTGACGCCTGCACGGGCTGCGGCCGCTGCACGGCGGCCTGTCCGACGCAGGCCCTGGCCTTGCCCGAGATGGCGATCCTGGCACTTGCGGTGCCCCCCGTCACCGGCCCCATGACCTTGCGCGTCGAGTGCCGCAAGGTGCCCACCCAGGCCCATGCAGGCGAAACGCTGGTGCTGCCGTGTCTGGGCGCCCTGACGCCCGGGCACCTGTTGGCCCGCGCCGCCGCCGGCATCGAAGTTCAGATCATCGACCGCGATTGGTGTCATGGCTGCGAGGTCGGATGCAGTGAGGCCCGGCCCGAGCACCCGGCGTCGCACGCGCTCGAGGCCGCCGCGCTGTGGCTGGATTCCGTGGGCAGCGTGCGCCGGGCGTCGCTGGTGCACGAGCCGCTGCCGCTGGCGCTGCGCCCCGCAGCCATCCCGCCTGCACCTTTGCCTGCCCCGGCGCTGGATCGCCGCCGCTTCTTCCGCGCAGCGCTCGAAAGGCCTGCCGGTCGCCAGCGATCCGATGCCACGCCGATGGGGGGTGATGGCCGCGCTGCGTATCCCGTCGATGCACGACAGCCCTCGCCCGAGCGCGAACGCCAGCGCCTGGCGCTCGAACACTTGGCGCAGGATCGCGGCACCGCGATGCCGGCCGAGTTCTTCCCGCAACTGCACGCCGATGCACGCTGCTGCGACCGCCGGATGTGCGTGGCGCTGTGCCCCACGGCCGCACTCAGTGTTGCCGACGATGGCGCGGCCGCGCATCTGCAATGGTCGAGCGAGCGCTGCATTTCTTGCGGCACCTGTGTGCGTGCCTGCCCTGACGCAGCGCTCAGCCTGAGCCCGCACGGCGGCAAGGCCGGCATGCACACGCTGGCCTCGCATCTGCGCACACGCTGCTCCTCTTGCGGCGATAGCTTCACGCCGACCCGCAAGCCGGCGCAAACGACAGAGCCGGCGCTGTGCCCGGCCTGCAGCAAGTCGCGCCATTTCATGCACGACGCGCGCCGCCAGTTGTTCGGCGCGTTGAACTGACCCCCCGGCGGAAAACAAGGAGACCACTCATGGGCCTGATCGAACGCATCTTCAAACCCGCCGTCTCGCGCCGGCGCTTCCTGCAGGCCACGGCAACTTCCGGCGCCGCGGCTTCGCTGGTCGGGGGCTACACGCTGCACGAGACGCAGGCCCAGGTGGCACCGGCCAACAAGGGCGAGACCAAGATCACCAAGAACATCTGCCACCAATGCCCGGCACGTTGCGGCATTGATGTCTACACGACCGACGGGCGGGTGCATGCGATCCACGGCAGCACCGAGCACCCCATCGCCAATGGCAAGCTGTGTCCGAAGGGACCGCTGGGCACCTACATCCTCTACGACCCGGACCGCTTCAAGAGCCCGATGAAGCGAACGAACCCCAAGAAGGGGCGCAACGAAGACCCGAAGTTCGTGCCGATCTCCTGGGACGAGGCGTTGAACACAGTTGCGACACGCCTGCAAGGGCTGCGCGACAAGGGCGAGAGCCACCGCTTCGCGCTCTGCTACGGCCGCGGCTGGGGCGCCTCGTGTGCCGGCCTGCTAGGCACCTTCGGCAAGCTCTACGGCTCGCCCAATGTTCCGATCGGCCACTCGTCGATGTGTTCGGACGGCAGCATCAAGGCCAAGCAGGCCACCGATGGCAACGGCTCGTACAACTCCTACGACTACCGCAACGCGAACATGCTGCTGATGTTCGGCTGCGGTTTCCTGGAGGCCTTTCGCCCCTACAACTACCTGATGCAGGTGTGGGGCTACATCCGCGGCGAGCGCACGCCCAAGACGCGCGTCACGGCGGTCGATGTGCACATGAACACGACGCTGGCGGCGAGCGACCGCGCGCTGCTGGTCAAGCCCGGCACCGACGGCGCACTGGCGCTGGCGATCGCGCACCACATCCTGGCCAACGGGTTGTGGGAACGCAGCTTCGTCGGCGACTTCAAGGACGGCGTCAACCGCTTCAAGGCCGGACAAACCGTTGACCCAGCCACCTTCAACGAGAAGTGGGTCAAGGGCCTGGTCGAGTGGTGGAACGTCGAGTTGAAGGACCGCACGCCGAAGTGGGCCAGCGGCATCACCACGATCTTCGAGCGCGACATCGTCGCCACGGCGCAGGAATTCGGCACCACGCGCCCGGCGATCGCGCTGTTTGAGCGCGGCGTGCACGCGCACAGCAACGGCATCTACAACGGCATGGCGGTGCATTCGCTCAACGCGCTGGTGGGCTCGCTGTTCGCCAAGGGTGGGTTGGCGTACCAGATGGGGCCGTCGTACGGCGGCATGCCGGTCAACGCTGACGACTATGCCGACGACTACGCCAAGACCGGCCCGTGGAAGGCCCAGCCGCGCATCGACCTCAAGGGTCACGAAGACGGCTACCTGCTGGCCAACAACATGCTGCAGGAACTGGGTCCGAACTCGCTGGCAGGCAAACCGTACAAACTCGATACCGTCATGTTCTACCTGACCAACCCGGTGTGGACGGCACCGAACGGCCAGCAATGGGAGAAAGCGCTGGCGGAGTTGTTCGTCATCGACACCAGCCCCTTCCCGGGCGAGACGGCGATGATGGCCGACATCATCCTGCCTGACCACACTTTCCTCGAACGCATGCAGGATGCGCCGACCTACCCCTTCGAGGGCTGGCCGATGGCGCAGTTGCGTGTGCCGGCGATCAAGCCGCTGTACGACACCAAGTATTTCGGCGACATGTTCATCGAGCTCGGGAAGCGCATGAAGGGCCCGATGGGCGATTACTACAAGGCGCTGAAGGACACCGACAACGTCATCCGCCACCTGGCCAAGGGCTTCGAGAAGGATCCCGGCGACAACGGTGTCAACAGCTTCGAAACCTGGAAGGAAAAAGGCGTCTGGTACAAGAAGCCCTACCACTGGGTGCAGCGCGGCGGCGACTTCTTCGAGTGGGACGGCAAGGCGCACGCCAAGCCGATGACGCCCGACGAGGTGAAAGCCAAGCTGCTCAAGACGCCCTCGGGCAAGTTCGAATTCCGGTCCGGCTGGCTGGAGGCCAAGGCCGACTGGATCGCGGCCAAGACCGGGCGTGACAAGGCCAAGCTGATGTTCCCGCACTGGGAGGAGCCCAAGCACCCGGGCGGCGGCGACATGTACATGGTGACGCCCAAGGTGGCGATGCATGCCGAAGGACGCGGTGGCAACCTGCCGGTGGCGATCTCGCTGCTGCAGCCCACCATGGGCGGCAGCGACCAGGTCTTCATCGAGATCCACCCCGAGACGGCGAGCAAGCGCGGCATCGCCGACGGCGACCGCGTGCGCATCAAGTCCACCGCCGGTGCCATCGAAGGCCATGTGCGCACCTTCCAAGGTGTGCGGCCGGACACCCTGGTGTTCCCGATGGAGCACGGCCACTGGGCGCAGGGCCGCTGGGCCAAGAATCGTGGGCCCGGTCACAGCGGCGACGTCACGGTCAACCAGAGCGACCGCATCAGCGGGCAGTGCGGCTACTACACGACCAAGGTCACGATCGAAAAGGCCTGAGGGCCATTCCAACCCTTCAAGGAGACAGACATGGCGAAATGGGGAATGGTCATCGACCTGGACAAGTGCACCGGCTGCCAGGCCTGCACCACCGCCTGCTCGATGGAGAACAACCGCCTGCCGGGCGAGAACTGGCAGGACGTGCTCTTCTATCACGAGGGTACTTATCCAAACGTCAACATGCAGTGGTTTCCGCGACCGTGCATGCATTGCGAGAACCCGTCCTGCGTCGACGTCTGTCCGACCGGGGCCACCTTCAAGCAGAAGGACGGCGGCTACGTGCTGATCGACTGGAACAAGTGCATCGGCTGCAAGGCCTGCATGGTGGCCTGCCCGTACGGCGTGCGCTTCTACACCGACGACAAGGCGGTCGTGCAGCCCGACCTGCGCAGCGTGTTCCCGGGCAAGGGCGGACGCCAGTGGGAGCCGCCCTACAAGGGCCCGCAGGACGACCCATCGCGTGGCGTGGGCATCCAGCCGCACGGCGTGGTCTCCAAGTGCACCTTCTGCTACCACAAGACCAGCACCGCGCCCAAGGGCGTGGCCGACCTGGACGAAGACAACCCGGCAACCAAGGAGCACACGCCGGCATGTGTGCGTGTCTGTGCGCCCAAGGCGCGCTATTTCGGCGACCTCGACAACCCGGCCTCGAATGTGAACAAGCTGATTGCCGACAAGCGCGGCGTGCGCCTGCTCGACCAGACCGGCAACAAGCCGCAGGTGTACTACCTGTCCGGCGGCGCCGGCGCCGCGGTGCCGAGCAGCCGCGCGAACGAGACCAAGGCCTGATCTGCCCACCAAGGAGACGCAACGATGAACACACTCACACAACCACGCCCTGCGGCCAGCGCGCCGTTGATGAGCCTGGTACTGATTGCCGCGGCTGTCGGCCTGGTGGCTGCCGGCGGATTTGTCCTCAGCCAGTTGATGTCGGTCGGTCACGCGGCTTACAACAGCGACAGCCGCGGCATCTTCTGGGGGCTGCCGGTCGTCACCTACGATTTCTTCCTGCTCTCTTCAACCGGCCTGACCCTGCTGGCCTCGGCCTGGACCGTGTTCGGCTTGAAGGACTTCGAGCCGATCGCGCGCCGCGCGCTGTGGCTGGCGGTGGCGGCGATGGTGGGAGGCGTGGCGGCGCTGTTCATGGAACTCGGCACGCCGCTGCGGGCGCTGCTGCTGATCCCGACCAGCTTTCAGACCGACGCTCCGCTGTTCTGGAAGGTCTGGGGCATCATCTTCTACACCGTCGCACTGGCCGTGCTGGTGCTGAAGTGGCTCGCGGCGGGCGCCGACGCGCAGCCGCCGAAGTGGGCCGCGGTGCTGGCCTTCGCGTCCGCGGTGTTCATCACCTTCGTCGCCGGCACGGTGTACGGGATGATGGCCATGCGCCCGTTCTGGTTCGGCGGCGAAATTTCGCTCGGTTTCATCGTCGAGGCGCTGCTCGGTGGCGTGACCTTCATCATCATCTTCACGCATCTGGCGCACGGCATGGACTCGAGCCGCTTCGATGAGCGCACGCGCACGCTGTTCACGGGAACGCTTGCGGGGCTGTTTGGCGTGTTGATGGTGGCCCATGCCCTGTTCGTCGCCTCGCGGCTGGTCGCGGGCCTGTGGAGCAACGCCGACGGCATGCAGGTCTGGCACTACCTGTGGAGCCGCCCCGTGTTTCAGGCCGAGATCTGGATCGGCATCGGCGTGCCCTTGCTGATCACCGTGCTGCCTGCTCTACGCAAGTCGCTGAGTCTGCAACTCGTCGCTGCGTTGATTGCCATCGTGGCGCTGTTCGTGGCGCGCTATGACTTCGTGATCGGCGGCCAGATGGTGGCGCTGTTCAAGGGCAGCTGGGCGCATGGCTTGCTGCAGTACACGCCGTCGCTCACCGAGTGGGCGGTACTGGCGACCGCGGTGTTCCTCGCCAACGTGGTCAACGCGGCCGGCGAGAAGAGACTCTCGTTGGGCGGGCCCGCGGCATGACGTCCGTGTCGATGGCCAAGCGTGAGGCATCGCCAGGCGGTGATGGCGGCAGGCTGCTCGACCGGGCCGACCTGCTGTTCTGCCTGGCTCGCGCGTTCATGACGCCGCCGGCGGGCTGGTCCGTGTGCGACTGGGCGCAGCCGCTCGCCGACGACCTGGCGGAACTTGGACCGTCGCTCGGCGTGGAAACAGATGCCGTGCAAGCCGCACTGGACGACGAATGCTCACGCTGGGTATCCGCAGCCCGCCTCGCGGACGGCAGTGCCGACCCCTGGCTGGTCGAGTACTCGCGCCTGTTCCTGATGCCGCCGGTGGCAGTGCCGTTGAACGCCGGCCTGTACCTCGAAGGCTCGATCGGCGGAACGGCCGCGCAGATGATGCGCTCGTGCTACGAGACCGCGGGTGTCGTTCCGAGCGAGAGCTTCCACGACCTGCCGGATCATGTGGCGATGCAATTGGAGTTCGTCGCGCGCCTGATGGAACGCAGCGCGCGCGGCGACGCCGATGGCATGGCGATGGCGCAGGAGTTCTGCGGCGAGTTCATCCACGCCTGGGCCGGGCCGCTGGAGCGGGCCTGCGCCTCGGCGAGCGTGAGGTTCCCGGCGGCGCGCGTCTACGCAGCCCTCGCGCGGCTTGTGCGCCAGGCGGTGGACGATCCGGAATTGCCGGCTGGCTGAGAGGCCCCCAGCGATGCTCGAACCAGCCCCGTCCACAGGCTCGGGCAGGGCTGCGCTGCCGGTGCCTGACCGCAAACGCCGGGCTCGGGTCTCGCCCTCGGAGCAGCACGCGCTGGCCGGGTTGTTGTCGCGGCACTCGATCGGCCCGCGCTGGATGGTGGCTCCCGGCCCGTCGATGCCGCAGTTGCGCCTGGCGGCCAGCGCCGCGCTGCGAGCGCCCGATCACGGCAAGCTGGTCCCGTGGCGGGCGGTCGTGGTCGGCGAGCACGAACGAGGCGCGCTCGGGGAGCGATTCGCGGCCTTCGCGCGTGACGTCGGCAAGAGCGACGAGGATGTCGCCATTGAGCGTGACCGCGCCCGTAACGGGCCGGTCCTCGTGGCTTGGGTGGTGCGCATCGGCGATACCGTCGCCGAGGTGCCGGCGCATGAGCAGTGGATGTGTGCCGGTGGCGCGCTCACGAACTTCCTCAATGCGCTGCACCTGATGGGTTTCGGCGCCAAGACACTGAGCGGGCGCAAGTGCGCCCACCGGGCGGTTCGCGATGCGTTTTGTGATGACGGCGAAGTGCTGGCCGGTTTCATCTGCGTGGGCACGCCCGCGCACGAATCCGCTCCGCGTGGGGTTGATGATCCCGATGCGGTGTTGTCGACGTGGCGCACGGGATGACCGTTCGGTTGCGCTGCTGCCGGTGTCCAAGAGTCGAACGGTCGTGACGGGCGTTGTCGCCATGGTTTGTCTGCTGGCACCCGTGCAGCATGTGTGGGCCGAAATGTCAGGCGACGACTATCGCAGCGGCAAAGCACTCGGCACCCCGGCTGAACGCGAGCGCGCAGCCATGGAGCTTGAAGCCGAGCGCCGTCGCGAGGCCGAGATCGCCGCCCGCCGTGAGGCAGACGAGCGTGCCGGCATGGAACGCGAAGCGGCGGCATGGGCCCGACTGTCGCTCGGGGAACGCCTCCTGCGTTCCCGGTGCACGGCGTGCCACACGCTGGCGGTAGCCGAGAGCCCCAGGCTGGGACGAATCGGCTGGCGCCTCACGGTCGAGAGAATGCGCTGGTGGCACGGTGCAGCGCTCGGCGCTGGTGAAGCCGCTCTCATCTCCGGGCACTTGCATCGCACCTACCCGGCCAGCACGCTTCGTGAACGGGGTGAAGTCGCCTTGGCTGCGGTGGCAGGTCTTGCGGTGCTCGGTCTTGCGTTCGTCTGGCGCAGGCGTCGAGGAGAGTCGAGGTGAACCTACACCCATTCCTTTCCGCGCTGATGCTTGCAGCGACGCCGGGCTTGGCGGCTGTCTGTGGTATCGATCACTCGCACGCCAATACTCCTGCCGCGAAAGCCCCGGCTCGCGTCACGGCAGCATCGGGTCCGCTA
>JAUYAJ010000660.1 GCA_030693565.1 Rubrivivax sp. | reverse complement strand
TCCAAGATGCGCCAGGCGATGTTCGTCTCTGCCACACCCGGCGCCTACGAGCAAACCCATGCCGGCCAGGTGGTCGAGCAACTGGTGCGGCCGACCGGTTTGATCGACCCCGAGGTTGAAGTGCGGCCGGCGACCAGCCAGGTCGACGATGTGCTGCAGGAGATCCGCAGCCGCGTCAGCGCCGAGCAGCGCGTGCTCATCACCACGCTGACCAAGCGCATGTCCGAGCAGCTGACCGACTACCTGGCCGACAACGGCGTCAAGGTGCGCTACCTGCACAGCGACATCGACACCGTCGAGCGCGTCGAGATCCTGCGCGACCTGCGGCTGGGCCTGTTCGACGTGCTGGTCGGCATCAACCTGCTGCGCGAAGGCCTGGACCTGCCCGACGTTAGCCTGGTGGCGATCCTGGACGCCGACAAGGAAGGCTTTCTGCGCTCCGAGCGCAGCCTGATCCAGACCATCGGCCGCGCCGCGCGCAACCTGCACGGCAAGGCCATCCTCTATGCCGACCGCATCACCGACTCGATGCGCCGCGCCATCGACGAAACCGAGCGCCGGCGCACCAAGCAGATCGCCCACAACCTGGCCGCCGGCATCACGCCACGCAGCATCAACAAGCAGGTGCGCGATCTGATCGACGGCGTGGTCTCGGACAAGACCGCCAAGGACGACCTCAAGCACGCGCAGGCAGTGGCCGACCTGGAGGCGATGTCGGAGAAGGATCTGGGCAAGCGCATCAAGACGCTGGAAAAGCAGATGCTCGAGCACGCGCGCAATCTCGAGTTCGAGAAGGCGGCGCGGGTGCGCGACCAGCTGGCGCTGCTGCGCGAGCAGATGTTCGGCGCTGGCGGCCACGACCTCAACGTCGTGCCCTTGGTTCGCGGCCGGTCGTGATGGCTGGGACGTCCGTGACGGCCGCGCCGCCGGTCAACGGCGTCGGCGCAGCAGCAAGCTGACCAGTGCCATCAGCGCCAGCCCCAGCGTGCCCGGCGAGCGCAGCGCGCGCGAGTCGTCCTCGCCCAGCAGCATCGCGTCGGGCCCCGGGTAGCGCAGCGCGGCGGGCAGCTGGCGGTCACCGGTTTGTTCAGCTTGCGCCGCGTCGGTGGTCAGCGGCCGGCGCTCGCCGCGCGCGCTGAGCACCGAGACGTTGCCGCAGACGTAAGGCACCATCACCGCGTGCACCTTGCCGTCGTTGTCGGTGGCTTCGTACAAGGCGGCGCGTTCCATGTGGCCGGGCTGGAAGTTGACGCGCGTGTCCAGGCACAGCGTGTGGCCGTAGGTCATGGCGACGTTGGCGGGGTCGAACTCGCGGCCGCTGTCGTCGGCGCGAATCGACACGTTGGTGATGCGCAGCTGTTCGGTGACGCGGCCGGCGTCGATGGCGTCGGCGACCTGGCGCACCACTTCCGGTGGCAGCTGGGCCAACCCCAGGGCTTGCTCGACAGTGCCGCGATAGGGGCTGCGCCCGGGCTGGGCCCAGGCGCAGTGGCGGCGCAGATGCAGCGCCGCGAGGCTGGTCGGCGCCGGCGCAGGCGGTTTGGGCTTGACGCCAGCTGACAGCGTGGTTGCGGGCAGCGACAGCACCAGCGCATCGGCGTCCGGCGACATCGCTGCCGCCACCGTGACGGCCAGCGCCGCTGCCACGACCACGGGCTGTGGCGGTTTCGGGTCGGTGGCCCGCGGCGGTGGCTGTGCCATCACGGCGCTGGCGTCAGGTGCCGACGCCGGGCGTTGCTGAACCCTGGCCAGCAGCGGATGGTCGGCCGGCAGCCAGTCGCCGTCGTGGTGTTGACCGCGCTGCAGCACATGCGGGCCGACCAGCACCGACGCCTCGGCGCTCACGAGCTGGTAGACCGCCGCCACAGCGCCCAGCGCCGTCAACCCGGCCAGGCCGAGCAGCGCCAGGCGCGGCCACGATTCGACCAGCACCGACCAGCGGCTGGCCGAGTGGTCGCGGCGTTGCAGCAACCCTTCCCAAGCGCAGGTGGCGACGCTGCAGCGATAGCGCCGCCAGCCCTCGTCGGTGCCGGCCGGAAGATCCTGGAGTCGGCGGTGAACGCGCAGCAGGCTGCCGCGGCAGCGCGGGCAACCGTCGCGGGCTTGGTGGCGGGCGGCGTCAGGCACGAAAGAGGCCGGGTTTCAAGGTGGTAACGGGATGTTCCTGAGGTCGACGTCCGGCCCATGCCAAAGCTAAGATGCCCTGGCACTGAACATGACGCCCGATCACCCTGTATCGACGCCAGCCGGCAAGACTTAAGTTCTGGCGCTGCAAGGCCGATAAGCCGACAAGCCCGCTCATTCCTGACCTGTCGCCGCCCATGCCCGCCGAACCCGTCATGCCCTCCGCCCGCCCATCTGCATCTGCGCGCATTGCAGCCTTCGTGTTCGCCGCCGGGCTGGCCTTGCTGCCGGCGGTCGCGGGCGCTTTTGATCGCGCCGACGCCCAGCCGCTGGCCATCGATCACGCCGGGCGCGTGCTCGAGGGTGTCAATGCCTACCGCGTCAGTCGCGGGCTGCCGCGGCTGGAGATTGCACCGGCGATCGAGCAAGTGGCGGCGCAGCACAGCCGGACGATGGCGCGCGTGGGCCGTGCCAGCCACGATGGTTTTCGCAGCCGCTTCGAGCAACTCGACAGCGACTTGTGCGTCGAGAACATCGCCACCCACAACCGGCTGGTGGCCGCCGATGCCGTCGTCGACGGCTGGCGACGCTCGCCGGCGCATGACCGCAGCCTGCTCGAGCCGCGCATCCGCTGGGTCGGCATCGCCAGTATCGATCGCTACACCACCTTGCTGGCCTGTGAAGGCGACGGCCGCAGCACGCAGCGACCGCGCGCCCAGTTGACCACCACCGTCACGCCCTGACCGACTGGGGCGATCGCGCCCTGAGCGTCGCCGGCGCGGGTGGAGAATGCGGCTGCGGTGATGCCACCGCGCCGCCGCTGCCGCCGATGTTCAACTGGAAGAAGTCTGCCAAAACCGCCGCGCCCGAGCTGCGCGTGCTGATGGTTTGCATGGGCAACATCTGCCGCTCGCCCAGCGCCGAGGCGGTGCTGCGCCACAAGCTCGAGGTCGCCGGCCTGGCCGCGCGCGTCGAGGTCGACTCGGCAGGCACCTACGGCGGTCATGAAGGCGAGCCGCCCGACCCGCGCGCCGTGCGCGTCGGCCTGGGCCGTGGCTACGCGCTGGCGGGTATTCGGGCGCGCCGGGTGCGCGCCGAGGACTTCAGCCGCTACGACCGCATCCTGGCAATGGACCGCGACAACCTCGCCGCGCTGCGCGACATGGCGCCAAAGGGCGGCGCCGACCGGCTGGCGCTGCTGATGGATCACGCCCATGCGCACGCGGGAATTTTCGAGGTGCCTGATCCGTATTACGGTCCACCCCAGGGCTTTGATCGCGTGCTGGACATGCTCGAGGATGCCTGCGGTGGTCTGGTCGACGAGCTGTCGAAAACACTCGGCGAGGCCCAGGGAACTTCCTGAGCAAAGCTTGACCAAATCAGTGGGGTTCGGCTATACTTGAGCAAATCAGTCGGAATCATCAAAGGGTAAACCCTGGCCTTTGATGGCGCTGCATTGGCTCGAGGCGAAACCGTCCCCGACAGCCCTTGTTTGCGATCTGGTCAACCACCGGTGCGTTCCGGCACTCCTGCGAAAGGACATCTCCATGCGACTCACCACCAAAGGCCGTTTTGCCGTCACCGCCATGATCGATCTGGGTCTGCGGTCGAATTCCGGCCCGGTTGCGCTGGCCGCCATCAGCCAGCGCCAGCAGATCTCGCTGTCCTACCTGGAGCAGCTGTTTGGCAAGCTGCGCCGCCATGAGCTGGTCGAGAGCACGCGTGGCCCCGGCGGCGGCTATTCGCTGGGCCGCGCCGCGGCCGAGATCACCGTGGCCGACATCATCGTCGCCGTCGACGAGCCGATCGACGCCACCGGCTGCGCCGGCAAGGAAAACTGCATGGGCG
>JAUYAJ010000274.1 GCA_030693565.1 Rubrivivax sp. | reverse complement strand
CAGCCACTGGAAGGCGTGCACACGTTCGCCTTCGACGGCGATCACCAGGCCGATGGTGAAGAAGACCTGCATCTGCACCACCAGGCTGGCCAGCCCGGGCGAGATGTGGCCGCGCATCGCCAGGTAGAGCAGGCCGAACTGGCCGGCACCGATGAACACGCCGTAAGCCGCCAGATGCCGCCACGCCACGGCCGGGCGGCGGATGAAGAAGACCGCTGGCAGCAGCACGAAGGCAAAGCGCAGGCAGGCGAAGAGCAGTGGCGGCAGCGTCGCCAGCGCCAGCTTGATGACGACGAAGTTGGTGCCCCACACGGCCACCACCGCCAGCGCCAGCAGCAGGTGGCGCGGCGGCAGGCCCGGCGCCGGGTTCAAACGGCCACCACGACGCGGTTGCGCCCTTGTGCCTTGGCTTCGTAGAGCGCGCGGTCGGCGCGCTCGAGCGTTTGCGCCACCGTCTCGCCGGCATGGTGTTCGGCCAGCCCGGCCGACAGCGTGATGCCCAGTCGATTGCCGCGATGCAGGATTTGCAGCGCACCGATGCGCTCGCGCAAGCGCTCCAGGCCGCCGCGCGCCAGCGCCGCACGCGCCTCGGGCATCATCAGCACGAACTCCTCACCGCCCCAGCGCGCCAGCACGTCGGCAGCGCGCACATGGCGCTGCGCCTCCTGGGCGACGGCGCGCAGCATGTCGTCGCCCGCCGCATGGCCGTGGTTGTCGTTGATCTGTTTGAAGTGGTCGAGGTCGAGCATCGCCACACAAAAGGTCAGGCCCGAACGTGTGCAGCGCTGGTGCTCCTGCTCGACCAGTTCGTGCATGTGGCGGCGGTTGATGAGCCCGGTGAGCTCGTCGCGGGTGGCCAGCTCGCGGATGCGGTTCAAGGCTTCCTTGAGTTCGCTGCTGTGCTGGCGCGCCCGGTGGCGCAGCCGCGACAGCCTGCCAGCGAGCACGGCCGTGGCCGGCACCATGGTGGCCACCATCACGAAGTGACCCAGTTCGACCAGCGGCGGATAAACCGCCGGCTGGCGCCACGACATCCAGGCCATGGCCGCGCCGAAGATGGCGACCGCATAGGCGCTGATGGCGCGCATCTGGGCTGGCGAGGCGACGAAGACGCCGAACACCAGCACCACCATGACGATGGGGAAGACGCCGCCGCGGCCAGCACCGGCCAGCGCATAGGCCGCAGCGCCGCTGCCGATGGAAAACACCATCTGCGGCACCGTCATCGACGCATCCTCGAGCCGGTGCGACCAGCCGCTGCGGATGAGGGCGAAGATGACCAGCAAGCCGCCCAGCGAGACGGCACTCCAGATCCACACCGGCCGCGCCGGCGCAATGCCGAAGCGGGCGTAGGCGTTCATCACCAGCACGCCGGTGGCCATCAGCGCCACGGCCAGCAAGGCCTGCGACAGCCGCGTTCGTTTTCCGGCTTCGGTGCTCAGAACCAGGTCCAGCAGCTTGGGCATGCTTTTGTCGACGGTGGTCAGGCTGTTGAGGTTAGCACCCTGGGCCAGCGCGTCATCAGCCCCCGATCAGGTGGCCCAGCGGCAAGGCCGCGCCGGCCTTGACCTCGCCGAGCGAGAAGCTGGTGTGCAAGTCCTTGACGTTGGGCAGCTTGAAGAGGATGTCCATCGACCAGCGCGCATAAGCGTCGAGGTCGGTGCACATGACTTGCAGCTCGAAGGTGCCGGCGCCACTGATGTAGTGACAGGCGACGACCTCGGGCAACTCGCGGATCGCCGCCTCCAGCGCCCGCGTGGCCTCGGCGTTGTTGCGCTCGGCGTCGATGCGCACGAAAGCCAGCACCCCCAGGCCGATCTTGCGGCGGTCGATCTCGGCGCGGTAGCCGGTGATGTAGCCCTGGCCTTCGAGCCACTTGACGCGCCGCCAGGTCGGCGCCGCCGACAGCCCGATGCGCGCGGCCAACTCGGTGTTGGACAAGCGCGCGTCCTGCTGCAGTTCGCGCAGGATGGCGATGTCGTAGCGGTCCAGCGCCGCGCCATGGGCCTCGGCGGCGTCGCCGCCCGGCACAATGGTTTTCCCTTGATCGGCCTTCTTCAGCGCCATTCTTTCTTTTTCCTTTTCTATCAAGCATTGTTCTTGCGCCGAGCATGCCTGAGAGAGCATCAAAAGAAAAGACATGCCAAGGCCAAGACCCTAAACTGGCCACTTGTCCACAGGAGTCCGCGCCGCATGAACGCACCGCTGCCCGAGTCGATCCGCAAGGCCTTGGAGTCGGCCACGCTCGACGACAAGTACAGCCTTGAACAAGGCCGCGCCTTCATGAGCGGCGTGCAGGCGCTGGTGCGGCTGCCGATGCTGCAGCGCCAGCGCGACGCCGCCGCCGGCCTGAACACCGCCGGCTTCATCAGCGGCTACCGTGGCAGCCCGCTGGGCGGCTACGACCAGGCCCTGTGGGCGGCGAAAAAACACCTGGCGGCGCAGCACATCGTGTTCCAGCCCGGCGTCAACGAGGAACTCGGCGCCACCGCGGTCTGGGGCACGCAGCAGCTCGACCTCTACCCGGAGCAGCGCAAGCACGACGGCGTGTTCGGCATCTGGTACGGCAAAGGCCCGGGCGTGGACCGCTGCTCCGACGTCTTCAAGCACGCCAACATGGCCGGCACGGCGCGCCACGGCGGTGTCATCGCCATCGCCGGCGACGACCATGTCAGCAAGAGCAGCACCGCGCCGCACCAGAGCGACCACATCTTCAAGGCCTGCGGGCTGCCGCTGTTCTTCCCGGCGAGCGTGCAGGAGATCCTCGACATGGGGCTGCACGCCTTCGCGATGAGCCGCTTCGCCGGCCTGTGGTCGGGCATGAAGACGATCCAGGAGGTGGTCGAATCGTCGTCGTCGGTGATCGTCGACCCGGACCGCGTGCGCATCGTGCTGCCCGAGGACTTCCAGATGCCGCCCGGCGGCCTGCACATCCGCTGGCCCGACGCCCCGCTGGAGCAGGAAGCGCGGCTGATGGACTACAAGTGGTACGCGGCGCTGGCCTACGTGCGCGCGAACCGGCTCAACCACAACGTGATCGAGGGCCCGAACGACCGTTTCGGCATCATCGCCAGCGGCAAGGCCTACAACGACACGCG
>JAUYAJ010000617.1 GCA_030693565.1 Rubrivivax sp. | reverse complement strand
GGCCCCCTCGGCGTTGCAAATGCTCGCCGGGTCTCAGGACCCGTCTGCGCTTTGCGCCTTGATGGCGCCCTTTCTGGGGGCCTACGCGGGCGTGATTCATATCTTCACAGCCTCTCAGTTGGCGGGCCGTGATGCGGCGCTGGCCGGCGCGGAAGCGGGTGCTGAAGCGGGCGCCGGCGGCGGCGCTGCCACCTGCACCGGCGCGCCGGGGCGCAGCTTCATCAGGTTGTTGGTGATGACCTTGTCGCCGTCGGCAAGGCCGCCGGTGATGATCCAGTCGCTGCCCAGCCAGGCCCCGGTCACCACTGGCTTGGCCACCGCCTTGCCTTCGGGCCCCATCACCCAGACGAAGCGGCCTTGCTCGCCGCTCAGCACCGCCGCCTGCGGCACCAGAAAACCGGTTTGCTGGCCGGCGGTGATCTGCACACGCACGAACTGACCAGGCAGCCAGCGCCCGGCCGGGTTGGCCAGCTCGGCGCGCATCTGCAAGGTGCCCAGGCGCGGGTCGATGATCGAGCCGGTGTAGTCGAGCCGGCCGGTTTCCTTGGACGGCTGGCCATCGGCGCCGAGCAGATGCACGCGCTTGCCGGCGCCGCGCTGGAGCAGCGCGGCCTCTTCGGGTGACAGCGCAAAACGCACGCGGATCGGGTCAGTCTGCACGATGGTCGTCAGCAAGCCGCCATCGACCGCTGGCGAGACCAGCGCGCCTTCGCTGCGCTGGGCGCGCTGGGCGACGCCGGCGATCGGCGCCGTGACCTGGGTGTAGCCGATGTTCAGCTGCGCCTCGCGCAGCTGCGCGCGGCTGCCGAGCAGCGCGGCTTCGGCGCTCTTGAGCGTGCTCGCAGCGTCGTCGGCTTCGCGCTGGCTGATCGCGCGCTCCTGGACCAGCGAAGCCAGCCGGCCGTTTTCGCGCCGCGCCTGTTCGACGCGTGCGTCTTGCTGCGCCACCGCGGCACGCGCGGCGTCGAGCGCGATCTCGTAAGCCGCGGGGTCGATCTGAACCAGCGGCGCGCCCACGCGCACCGGCTCGCCTTCACGGAACAGCTGCTTTTGCAGCACGCCGGCCACACGCGCGCGCACCTCGACCTCGCGCAAGCCTTCGAGCGAGCCGACCGCCTCGATCGTCGACGGCAGCTGGCGCTGCCTGACTTCGAGCACCGCGACCGGCATCGCCGGCGGCGGCCCGCCGGCGCCGGGGCCAGCCACTGCCGGGCCTGGCTTGGCCGCGGGGCCGCAGGCCGCCAGGGCCATCAGTGCGGCGGTTGCAGCCAGTCCGGCCAGCGACAGGACGGACGGCGCAGATCGGTGCGCCGTGGGGGGTGAAAGGTGGTTCACGACAGACTCCGGCAGCACTCGCGGCCGGATCGCAGCCAGCGGGCGTCTTGATTCTCGATAAGTGCAGAGCATAACGATGGACGCTGGCGGGCGCTTGATGGCGCCCGAACCGGCGGCGCCGGCGCCGCGCTATGCTCGCCGCGATGACGGACATCCTCGCGATCACCGGTTTGTCGAAGACTTACGCATCGGGCCTGTGCGCGCTCGACGGCGTCAGCTTGAAGGTGCGCCGCGGCGAGATCCTGGCCTTGCTCGGCCCCAATGGCGCCGGCAAGACGACGCTGATCAGCATCGTCTGCGGCATCGTCAACGCCAGCGCGGGGACGGTGCTGGTCGACGGCCACGACATCGTGCGCGACTACCGCGCCGCACGCTCGCTGATCGGCCTGGTGCCGCAGGAGCTGACCACCGACGCCTTCGAGACGGTGTGGGACACGGTGTCGTTCAGCCGCGGCCTGTTCGGCAAGCCGGCCAACCCGGCGCACATCGAGACCGTGCTCAGGTCGCTGTCGCTGTGGGAGAAGAAGGACAGCAAGATCATGACGCTGTCGGGCGGCATGAAGCGCCGGCTGCTGATCGCCAAGGCGCTGTCGCACGAGCCGCGCATCCTGTTCCTGGACGAGCCCACCGCCGGCGTCGACGTCGAGCTGCGGCGCGACATGTGGCAGCTGGTGCGCGCGCTGCGCGACACCGGCGTCACCATCATCCTGACCACGCACTACATCGACGAAGCCGAAGAGATGGCCGACCGCATCGGCATCATCAGCAAAGGCCGGCTGATCCTGGTCGAAGACAAGGCCGAGTTGATGCACAAGCTGGGCAAGAAGCAGCTCAGGCTGCAGTTGCAGCAGCCGCTGGCGCAGCTGCCGACGGCCTTGGCGGGCTACCAGCTGGCGCTGGCCGAGGGCGGCAACGAGCTCGTCTACACCTACGACAGCCAGGACGACCGCCTGGGCATCCTTGGCCTGCTCAAGGACCTGGGCGATGCCGGTGTGCGCATCAAGGACTTGAGCACGACGCAGAGCTCGCTCGAAGACATCTTCGTCGACCTGGTGCGGGAGCGCGCATGAACCTGCATGCCGTGCGCGCGATCTACCGCTTCGAGATGGCGCGCACCTGGCGCACGCTGATGCAGAGCATCGTCTCGCCGGTGGTCTCGACCTCGCTGTACTTCGTCGTCTTCGGCGCTGCGATCGGCTCGCGCATCCCCGAGGTCGGTGGCATCAGTTACGGCGCCTTCATCGTGCCGGGACTGATCATGCTGTCGCTGCTGACACAAAGCATCTCGAACGCGTCGTTCGGCATCTACTTCCCCAAGTTCACCGGCACGATCTACGAACTGCTGTCGGCGCCGGTGTCCTACCTGGAGATCGTCTTCGCCAACGTCGGCGCAGCGGCCACCAAGTCGATCATCGTCGGTCTCATCATCCTGGCCACCGCCGGCCTGTTCGTGCCGCTGCGCATCGACCACCCGCTGTGGATGCTCGCCTTTCTGGTGCTCACCTCGGTGACCTTCAGCCTGGTCGGATTCATCATCGGCATCTGGGCCGATGGCTTCGAGAAGCTGCAAGTGGTGCCGCTGCTCATCGTCACCCCGCTGGCTTTTCTGGGCGGCACTTTCTATTCCATCGACATGCTGCCGCCGCCGTGGCAGCAGATCGCCTTGTTCAACCCGGTGGTCTACCTGGTGAGCGGTTGTCGCTGGAGCTTCTACGGCCAGGCTGACGTCAGCCTGGCGCTGAGCCTGGGCATGACGCTGGCGTTCCTGGCACTGTCGCTGGCCATCGTGGCCTGGATCCTGAAGACCGGCTATCGGCTCAAGACCTGAGCCGGTCCGGCAGCGTCACGAGCTGCGCGCCAGCGGCAGGTTGAGCAGCAGGTTCTGCGGCTTGATGCGCAAGATCTTGTCGGCGTCCATCGCCAGCCCCAGGTAGACCGGCTTGCCGCTGACGTCGGGGCGCATCTCGGCGCGGTTGGCGAACTCGAGCCTGAACAGGCTGACGATGCGGTCCATGCGGTCGGCGTCGACCGGGCGGTCTTCGTAGAGGTCGTTGAGCAGCGCGCTCGACTCGGCGTCCAGGCCGACATGCCAGCGCCACTGCGCATCGTCGATCTTGCGCTCGGGCTGGATGCGCACCACCACGCCCAGCAAGTGGGCGATCCATTTTTCCAGCACGCGCGCCAGCGCCTTGAGGCCGGAGCGGGCCTTGGTCATGCGCAAGATCAGCCCATGGCTGAGGTCTTGCGTCACCTCGTGGGTGAGGTCGAGCAGGAAGTTGTGGCGCGTGTCGGCCTGCCAGTAGGCAACGCCGTTGTCGGCGCTCAGCACTTCCATCTGCAGCGCGCGCAGCGGTGCCTTGGCCTGGGTCAGCAGGCGCCCGATTTCGCCCAGCCCGCCGGTCTCGCTGTGCATCTCGACGACGTCGCGGTCGGCGGCCAGCAACTGGCCGTCCTGCACCGAGATGCGCTGGCGGCGGAACAGCATCTCGGCAGCGCGCGCCTCGAAGGCGTCCTGGCTGTCGTCGAGGATGTTGCGCAGGATGGCCTGGGCGATGAAGTCGACGAACAGCGGCGGGATGGTCACCGCGCCGCTGCGAAACAGGGCGATGTAATAGGCCTCCAGCGTGCCGGCGTCGAGCAAGGCGTCGCGAAAGCCGATGAACATGGCGTAGTTGTCGCGCGCGTCGTCGTCGGCCAGCGCGGCCAGTTCGTCGGCGCCCACCGGCCGCGCCGGGGCTGCAAGCAGCGCTTCGTGCAAGCGCGTTTCGGCGGCGCAGGATTCGGGCACCAGCGCCAGTTCGGGGCGGGCCAGGAACAGGCGCAGGTAGTCGTCGGTCGGCTGCAGCCAGCCGCGGGGGTCGCGGGCCAGCTTGGCAAAGCCGCACGACGGCCAGAAGTCGAGCGCGCCAGTCTGGCGCTCGGGGGCTTGGGGGGACTCAGTCATTCAGCGTCACCAGCACCGGCGCGTGGTCGCTGGGGCGCTCGTTCTTGCGCGGCAACTTGTCGATGACGCAGGTGGCCACGCGCGGGTGCAGCGCGGCGCTGACCAGGATGTGGTCGATGCGCAGGCCCTGGTTCTTGCGGAACGCCAGGTTGCGGTAGTCCCACCAGCTCCAGCTCTTGGGCGGCTGCTCGAAGAGGCGGAAGGCGTCGACCAGGCCGAGCCCGAGCAGGCGCTGGAACTGGGCCCGTTCTTCGGGCGTGCAATGGATTTGGCCGGCCCAGGCCACCGGGTCGTAGACGTCGCGGTCTTCGGGGGCGACGTTGAAGTCACCCATCAGCACCAGGCCGGGGTGGCGCGCCAGTTCGCCGGCGACCCAGTCGTGCAGCGCGTCCTGCCAGCGCATCTTGTACTGGAACTTGTCACTGTCGGGCGCCTGGCCGTTGGGGAAGTAGCCGCCGATCACGCGCACGCCGGCCACGGTGCCGGCGATGACACGCGCCTGCGCGTCGTCGAAGCCGGGGATGTTGTGCACCACGTCGCTGGCCGGGCTGCGCGACAGCAGCGCCACGCCGTTGTAGGTCTTCTGGCCGAACCACTGGGCCTGGTAGCCGGCGGCTTCGATCTCGGCGGCCGGGAACTTGTCGTCGGTGAGCTTGGTCTCCTGCAGCACCAGGGCGTCGACCGGGTTGGCAGCCAGCCAGTCCAGCACCTGCGGCAGCCGCACGGTCAAAGAATTGACGTTCCAGGTGGCGAGTTTCATGGGGAATCCAGGTCGGTGTCCTTGGCGAGCGTGTCGGCATTGTCGCCCGCGGCGCGGTGGGCGTCAGCGTGCAGGGCCGCTTGGCGCGGTTGCAGGGCCAGGACGCCGAAGTGGCGCCTGTTGACGCGCCATCTCCAAGGACCGGTGCCGGCTGGGCGCTCTCAGAATCGCCGACCATGTCCAAGGACCGCGCCATCGTTTCGACGTCCGGGCCGCACGGCCGCACCGGCGCAGCCCGTCGTGGGTGAGCTCTGGCCGGGCTTTCTGAGCCTGCGTGCAGCGGCTACGGAACCCGCCCCTGCACGGGCAGCGGCGGCCTTGTCGCTCTACGCGCGCGTGCTGGCGGCGGCCTCACTGCCGGCGGCAGCGCACCAGCTGGTCGCGAGCTTGACGACCGAATTCGGCTACAGCCACGCCGCCATCGGCCTGCACGAGAACGGCCGCACGCGCTTGCTGGCCAGCTCCCACCTCGACGCCCAGCATGCGCAGGCCGAGCTGGCGCAGCTGCGCGTCGGCGCGATGGACGAAGCCATCGACCAGGGCCTGGTCTTGTGCTGGCCTCCCGCCGGTGCCGGCGACTGGATCCGGGTCGAGCACCAGGCTTTGCAGCGCCAGGTCGGCGGCTCTGTGGCGACGCTGCCGCTGGGTCTGGATGGTGAGGTCTTCGGTGCC
>JAUYAJ010000605.1 GCA_030693565.1 Rubrivivax sp. | reverse complement strand
GCCTCCGAACAGCAACACGCCGGGCAGCAGCAGCGTCAGCGGCAGCAGGCTGGCGGCGTAGTCGGGCCCCAGCAGCCAGGGCAGCAGCGCCCAGGCCGCCAGCCACAGCAACGGCGCGGCGGCCAGCAAGGCGGCCAGGCTCAGGTGCACGGCGCGCAGCGTGGTCGCTGCCGCCAGCGTGCGGTCGGGCGTGCCGATGCGGCTGTAGGCGGCCTGCGTCAGCGACGACGAGACGAACCACAGCAGTTCGGCCACCACCACCGCGATCGAATAGATGCCGGTGGCTGCGAGCCCGAGCTGGCGCTCGACGACGAACAGGCCGACGCGGTAGTTCAGCAAGCTGACCAGGTTGGCGCTGGCGATGGTGGCGATGAAAGGCAGCTCGGCGCGCAAGGCGCCGAAATCAGGCGCCGCCAGGCGGGCGCCACGCCACAGCACGGCCAGCAGCAGCACGCCGACCAGCACCTTGGCGCCGACCCAGGCGCCCAGCACTTCGGGCAGTTGCGGCTGGCCGATTGCCAAGAGCAGCGCCAGTGCGAGCAGTGTCAGCAGCGGCGGCGCCAGCGTCAGCCGCGCCATCGGCCCCATGCGCCCTTCGCCCAGCCAGATGCCGGCCAGGTTGGGCGCCAGCAGCAGCAGCGGCGCGGCCAGCGCCAGCAGCCACAGCGTGGCATAGGCCGGCGGCCCGGCGAGCGCAAAACCCCACAGCGCCAGCCCGGCCAGTGCACCGAGGCCGACGCAGGCCAAGACGGTGGCTGCCACCAGTGCGCGTGGCTGCTCGCCGTGGTGCGAAACGCGGCGCGCCAGCGCGATGCCAAAGCCCGAGAACAAGGCGACGAGCACGCCTTCGACGCTGGTGAACAGCGCAAACAGGCCTTGCGTCTCGGCGCCCATGCGGGCGGTGAAGGCGGTGATCAGCAGCACCGCCGCCACCGCGCCGGTGCGCGTCGCCAGGTTGACCAGGGTGCCGCGGGCGACGCCGTCCATCACGCGCGCGGTGGCTGCGCCAGCCTGGCTCAGGCGGCGACCCGGGTCGCCGCCAGCGCAGCGATCACGCGGTCCAGATCGGCCTCGCTGAGGTCGGCGCTCATCGGCAGGCTGAGCACACGCTGGCTGGCGCTGACGCTGTGCGGGCAGGCGTCGGCCTTGCCGTAAGCCGCATAGGCGGGCTGCTGGTGCAAGGGCTTGGGGTAGTGCACCGCCGTCGGGATGCCTTGCGCCTGCAAAGCCGTCTGCACGGCTTGGCGCGCGTCCACGAACACCGTCATCTGCGCCCAGACCGAATTGCGGTCAGGCCGCACCGTCACCGCCTCGAAGCCGGCGCCGGCCAGCTGGCGCTGGTAGCGCGCGCCGAGTTCGGCGCGGCTCTGCAATTCCCAGTCGAAACGCTCGAACTTGGCCAGCACGATCGCGCATTGCAGCGTGTCCATGCGCCCGCCGACGCCGAGCCGGGTGTGGGTGTAACGCGCGCTCTGGCCGTGGACGCGAATTTCGCGCGCCGCCTGCGCCAGCCGCTCGTCGTCGGTGAACAGCGCGCCGCCGTCGCCATAACAGCCCAGCGGCTTGCTGGGGAAGAAGCTGGTGGCACCAAAGGTCGACAGCGCGCACGAACGCCGGCCTTGGTACAGCGCGCCAAAGCTCTGCGCCGCGTCCTCGATCACTGCCAGCCCGTGGCGCGCCGCGATGGCGTTGATCTCGGCCATGTCAGCGACCTGGCCGTACAGGCTGACCGGCATGATGGCCTTGCTGCGCGGCGTGATCGCCGCTTCGATCAAAGCGACGTCGATGTTGCAGGTGTCAGGCTCGATGTCGACGAACACCGGCCGCGCGCCGGCCAGCACGATCATCTCGGCGGTGGCGGCAAAGGTGAAGGGCGTGGTGATGACTTCGTCGCAGGGCTGCAGGTCCAGCGCCATCAGCGCGATCAGCAGCGCCTCGGTGCCGCTGGCCACCGTGATGCAGTGGCGCACGCCGGTGAAGGCGGCGAGCGCGGATTCGAGCTCCTTGACCTCGGGGCCCATGATGTACTGGCCGTGGTCGAGCACACGCTGGATGCGCGCGTCGATGGCCGGCTTGAGCGCGGCGTACTGCGATTTCAGATCGGTGAACTGCATGGAGTCAAAGTCTCGCCGTCGAGGCGGTAAGTGTCGCCGCTGGCCGGGCAGCGCGCCTGGCCGCTGCCGCTGGCCGGCAAGTCGAGCCGCTCGCCGTGGCGGCTCATCCAGCCGATGCGCCGCGCCGGCACGCCAACCACCAGCGCATACGCCGGCACGTCGCGACTGACCACCGCGCCGGCGCCGACGAAAGCGTATTCGCCGATGGTGGTGCCGCAGACGATGGTGCAGTTGGCGCCCAGCGTGGCGCCGCGGCGCACCCAGGTCGGCCGGTATTCGCTCTTGCGCGGCACCGCGGCGCGCGGGTTGTGGACGTTGGTGAAGACCATGCTCGGGCCGCAGAAGACGTCGTCCTCCAGCGTCACCGCGTCATACACCGAGACCTGGTTCTGGACCTTCACGTTGTTGCCGATGACGACGTCGTTGCCGACGTAGACGCCCTGCCCCAGCGAGCAACCCGCGCCGATGCGCGCACCGGCGCAGACATGGGCGAAATGCCAGACCCGGGTGGCGTCACCGAGCTGGGCGCCGTCATCGACGATGGCGCTGGCGTGGATCCAGGCCGCGGTCATTCAAAACACCAGCGGCAGGCCGACGCGCACACCGTCGCGCGCGCTGCGGTAGGCGGCGATCACCACTTCCAGCGAGCGCAGGCCTTCGTAGCCGTCGACCTGGGCGTGGCGGTCGCCGCGCAGCGAGCCGATCACGTTGTCGTAGTACAGCGGGTGGCCGGGTCCGTAGACCGAGGGCGCGGCGTAGCTGGTGTCCATCACGCTGTCGTCGCCGGGCTGGGCTTCGTCGAAGGCCCAGTGCTGGACCTCGTTCACCGCCACGCCGCCGATGCGCACCGTGCCGCGCTCGCCCAGCACCGTGATGCTGCCTTCGAAGTTCTTGCCGTGCGTCAGCATGGTGACGTTGACCGACGCCAGCCCGCCGCGGCGCAGCCGCACCGACATCACGCCGGTGTCCTCGGCCTCGATGTCGCGGCCCAGCGTCGCGGTATAGGCGTGCACGCTGTCGACCGGGCCGACCAGCCAGTCGAGCATGTCGACGTAATGGCTGGCCTGGTTGAGGAAGGCGCCGCCGTCCAGGTCCCAGCGGCCGCGCCAGGGCGCGTCGTCGTAATAACTCTGCGGCCGGGTCCAGAAGACGTTGACGACGCACATATGGATGCGGCCGAAGCGCCCGCCTTCGACGGCTTGCTTGAGCCGCTGCATCGTCGGGTTGAGCCGGTTCTGCTTGACGACGAAGAGCTTGACGCCGGCTTCGCGGCAGGCGCGCACCATCTGCATGCCTTCGTCCCACTTGGTGGCCATCGGCTTTTCGGTCAGCACATGGCGGCCGGCGGCGGCAGCGCGCATCGCCTGGCGCGGGTGCAGGCCGCTGGGCGTGGCCAGCACCAAGATGTCGGCGTCGCTGCCGGCCAGCAAGGCGTCCAGCGACGCAAAGCCGGCGGCGCCGGTCCGCGCCACCGCGGCCGCCAAGGCCTCGGGCCGGTTGTCGCAAACAGCCACCAGCTCGGCGCGCTCGCCATGCTGGCGCAGCGCCTCGAAGTGGTTGGCGGCAATGCGGCCGCAGCCGACCAGCGCGAAGCGGATCTTGCGGTCGGTGATCGGGAACGCAGTGGGAAATGGGGCGCTCATGCGTGCAGCAGCGACGAAAAGCCGCGGATTTTACGGCCCGGCCCTTGGGGCACGCCTAAAATTGCAGCAAATTCAACGAGTTGACGATGACCTCTGCCACCCCTGCCCTGCCCGCCGCACCGTCCGACGAGAACCAGTTGATCGCCGAGCGGCGCGAGAAACTCGCCGCGCTGCGCAGCGCCGGCATCGCTTTCCCGAACGACTTCAAGCCGCAGCACCACGCTGCCGACCTGCACCACCGCCACGGCCAGGTGCCCAACGAAGAGCTCGAGCCGCAGGCGGTTCAGGTCGCCGTCGCCGGCCGCATGATGCTCAAGCGCGTGATGGGCAAGGCGTGTTTTGCCACCCTGCAAGACGGCACCGGCCGGATCCAGCTCTACATCACGCAAGACGCCGTCGGCGCCGAGCTGCTCGCGGCGTTCAAGCACTGGGACCTGGGCGACATCCTGGGCTGCGAAGGCCTGCTGTTTCGCACCCGCACCGGCGAGCTGTCGATCAAGGCCACGCGGCTGCGCATGCTGACCAAGAGCCTGCGCCCGCTGCCCGACAAGTTCCACGGCATGGCCGACCAGGAACAGAAGTACCGCCAGCGATACGTCGACCTCATCACCGACGAGCAGGCGCGCGCGCGCTTCGTTGCCCGCAGCAAGGCGGTGAGTTCGATCCGCGGCTTCATGGTCGAGCATGGTTTTCTCGAGGTCGAGACGCCGATGCTGCACCCCATCCCCGGCGGCGCCAACGCCAAGCCTTTCGTCACCCACCACAACGCGCTCGACCAGCAGATGTTCCTGCGCATCGCGCCCGAGCTGTACCTCAAGCGGCTGCTGGTCGGCGGCTTCGAGCGCGTCTTCGAGATCAACCGCAGCTACCGCAACGAAGGCATCAGCGTCCGCCACAACCCTGAATTCACGATGATGGAGTTCTACGCGGCGTACTGGAACCACCACGACTTGATGGACTTCACCGAACAGGTGCTGCGCCACGCGGCGCGCCAGGCCACCGGCTCGGCGACGCTGACTTACGCCGGCAAGCCGGTCGACCTGGACCCGCCGTTCGCCCGCCTGACGGTGCGCGACGCCCTGGTCCGCCACGCCGGCCTGAGCGCCGCCGAGGCCGGCGACGCCGAGTTGCTGCACGCGCGGCTGAAGTCGCTGGGCGAAGAGCCGCCGGCGCACTGGACGCTGGCCGAGATGCAGTTCGGCCTCTTCGAAGCCGTGGACGTAGCCCAGCTCTGGCAGCCGACCTTCATCATCGACTACCCGGTCGAGGTCTCGCCGCTGGCGCGCGCCTCGGACAGCGACCCGTCGGTGACCGAACGCTTCGAGCTCTTCATGACCGGGCGCGAAATGGCGAACGGCTTTTCCGAGCTCAACGACGCCGAGGACCAGGCCGCGCGTTTCCAGTCGCAGGCGGCGAACAAGGAAGCCGGCGACGAAGAGGCGATGTATTACGACGCCGACTTCATCCGCGCGCTCGAATACGGCATGCCGCCGGCCGGCGGCTGCGGCATCGGCATCGACCGCCTGGTGATGCTGCTCACCGACAGCCCGAGCATCCGCGACGTCATCCTGTTCCCGGCTTTGCGCCACGAAGGCTGATGTGAACAGCGGCGCGCGGCTGGAGCAACTGGCCGAGATCGAAGCGGCGATCCGCGCCGAGCTGAGCGCTGCGACCCGACAGCCGGCGCACGAATGGCGGGTCGCCGTGCTCGCCACCACCGACGGCGCGCTGGCCGATGCCCGCAGCGTGGTGCTGCGCGAAGTCGCCGACGACGCCGCCACGCTGGCGCTGTACACCGACGCGCGCAGCGCCAAGGTGGCGCAGATCCGGGCCCACCCCGAAGGCACCTTGGTGCTGTGGTCGCGCAGCCTGGGCTGGCAGCTGCGGCTGCGCGTGACGCTGGACATCGAGACCGAAGGCCTGCTGGTGTCGTCGGCCTGGGCGCAGCTGAAGATGACGCCGGCGGCGCAGGACTACCTCTCGCCGCTGCCGCCGGGCAGCGCGCTCGGTCAAGCGCTGCCCGAGCGCGACAGCCGCGGCCATTTCGCCATCGTCAGCGCCCGCGTGCAGGCCATCGACTGGCTCGAGTTGCACGCCGATGGCCACCGGCGCGCGCGCTTCGACGCGCAAGGCGCCCGCTGGCTGACACCTTAGCCCACGGCCACTTCCCCGAGCCCGCCGCGATGAACATCGACCTGGCCCAGCTGACGATGACCGAGATCATCCGCCTGCAGACCTTGCTGTCGCAGGAGTTGTCGCGGCGTTTCGAGATCAGCGCCGCACTCGCTTTCACCGACATCGTCGGCTCGACGCCCTACTTCGAACGCTTCGGCGACGAAGCCGGCCACCAGTTGCAGCAGTTGCACTTCGACCTGCTGGCCGACTGCCTGCCAGCCCATGGCGGCCGCGTCGTCGACACCGCGGGCGACGGCGCCTTCGCCTGTTTCACCTCCGCCTCGGCGGCCGCTGACGCGCTGACCCAGCTGCTGCAGCGCGTCGGCGACGAGAACGTTCACCGCGCCCGCGACCACCAGCTGACGCTGCGCATCGGCCTGCATTTCGGCCGCGTGCTCAGCGACGGCGCCCAGGTCACCGGCGACGCCGTCAACCTGTGCGCGCGCATCGCCGCGGCGGCCGAGCCCGGGCAGATCCGGCTGTCGCGCGAAGTGTTCCAGGAATTCGACGCCGACCACCGCCTGCTGTGCCGCCGCTTGCCGCCGACCCAGCTCAAAGGCATTGCCCGCGAGGTCGAGCTGTTCGGCCTGGAATGGCGCGACCCGATGCGCTTTCCCAGTTCGGTGCTGATCCGCGAGACCGGGCAGAACATCCCGCTGCCGTCGCACGACATCGTCTCTTTCGGCCGCCTCGACCTCATCGAGGGCCGGCATGCCAACGACATCGTGCTCGCCTTGCCCGACCCAGCGGCGACGCGGCAGATCAGCCGCTGGCATTTCGAGCTGCGCCGCCGGCCCGATGGTTATGCGCTGCGGGCGATGTCGGGCCAGTCGACCGTGGTCGACGGCGAGCCGGTGCGGCAAGGCCAGGACCGCGCAGTCCGGCCCGGCTCGGTGGTCACGCTGGCCGACACGATGACGCTGATCTTCCTGTCGCCGCACGGCGTCGACGGCGCCTCCACCGAAGCCACCACCATCGCCCGCCGCGACCCGGTCTACAGCGCGCCGCGCTGAGCAGCTGAGCGGCGCCGCTTCAGCGGTGCCTGAACACCGGCTTGCGCTTGTTGACGAAGGCGTCCATGCCTTCCTTCTGGTCGTCGGTGGCAAAGAGGGCGTGGAACATCTGGCGCTCGTAGCTGACGCCGTCGGCCAGCCCGCTCTCGAAGGCGCGGTTGACACACTGTTTGGCCATCATCACGCTGGCGCCGCCCATCGAGCAGATCAGCGCCGCCGCTGCCAGCGCTTCCTCGAGCAGCCGCGCCGTCGGCACCACGCGCGACACCAGGCCGGCGCGCTCGGCCTCGGCAGCGTCCATCATGCGCGCCGTCAGCACCATGTCCATCGCCTTGGCCTTGCCCACCGCGCGCGGCAGCCGCTGGGTGCCGCCGGCGCCGGGGATGATGCCGAGCTTGATCTCGGGCTGGCCGAAGTTGGCGTTGTCGGCGGCGATGATGAAGTCGCACATCATCGCCAGCTCGCAGCCGCCGCCGAGCGCAAAGCCGGACACCGCGGCGATCACCGGCTTGCGCACCTGGCGCACGGTCTCCCAGTTGCGGGTGATGTAGTTGCCCAGGTAGGCGTCCATGTAGCTGTAACCGGCCATGGCGCCAATGTCAGCGCCAGCGGCGAAGGCACGCTCACTGCCAGTGATGACGATGCAGCCGATGGCGTCGTCGGCGTCCCAGGCCAGCAAGGCGGCGCCCAGCTGGTCCATCAAGGCATCGTTCAGCGCGTTCAGCTGCTTGGGCCGGTTCAGCGTGATCAAGCCGGTGCGGCGGGCGCCGTCGCCGATGATTTCGGTGAGTATCAAGGCTTCGCTCATGGGGTCTCCTGGCAGTGGCAAACACTATAAGCGCGGGCCCGTCAATGCTTGAAGACCGCAGCAGGGCGAACGACATTTGCACGCTCACTGCAGCGCCGAGGGCGTTAAGCTTCGCTTTTCGAGCGACCTTGCGGCGGCTGCCCGACAACCGCCGCCCTGAACAGCCCGCATGGCGACCATCTACCGCAAGACTGCCAAGGGTTTGACCGAGATCGCAACCCGCGAGCATCGGCTCACGCCGCGCCTGCGCAGCGCGCTCATCGTCACCGACGGCAAGCGCAACGACGCCGAATTGCGGGCGCTGATTTCGCAGCAAGCCGACGAAACCCTGGCCAGCCTGCTCGAGCAAGGCTTCATCGAGGCCGTGGC
>JAUYAJ010000601.1 GCA_030693565.1 Rubrivivax sp. | reverse complement strand
GCCTCCGCCAGCCGTTCTTCAGCTCGCCTGACACGGGCAAACCCCATAGATACACAGCCCTTCGGCGTGGGGCCGAAAAGCCGTTGCGCTGCGCGGGCTTACGAGGGCGTGTCACTTGTAACTGTCAAAGTCGGGTCTGAGCGGCGGCCGACAATCGCCGCATGAACAAGGCATTCACCCGCGAGCCCGAAGGCGATGCGGACGACGACGAAGGCCCGGCGCTGCCGGCATTGCCGGCTGGCGCGCGCAACTACATCACGCCGGCCGGCTACCAGCGGCTGCGCGCCGAGTTGATGACGCTGCTCGACGTCGAACGCCCCAAGATGGTCGAAACCGTGTCCTGGGCGGCCAAGAACGGCGACCGCTCGGAGAACGGCGACTACCTCTACGGCAAGAAGCGCTTGCGCGAGATCGACCGCCGGATCCGCTTTCTCACCAAACGGCTCGACATCGCCGAAATCGCCGACCCGGCGCGCCACCATGGCAACGAGCAGATCTTCTTCGGCGCCACCGTCACCTACGTCAATGCACATGGCGACGAGCGCACCATCACCATCAAGGGCATCGACGAAGTCGACAACCTCAAGGGTGAGGTGAGCTGGGTGGCGCCGATCGCCCGCGCCCTGCTCAAGGCCCGCGAGGGCGACTCACTGCAGCTGCAGACGCCGGGCGGGCTGGAGGCGATCGAGGTGCTGGCGGTGAGCTATCCGGCGCCGGACGCCGGCAACAGCTGACGCGGCCTCAGGGCTTGTAGCGCCAGACCCGCAGCACGGCAGGCACCCGGCGCAGCTTGCGCAGCACATCGGCCAGGTGCTGGCGTTCGCGCACACTGAGCAGCAGCCGCAGTTCGGTGGCCTCGCTGGCTGGCACGTCGCCCATGTCGATGTGGCGGATGTCGGCTTCGGCGGCGCTGACTGCTGCCGCCACCTGGGCGAGCACGCCTTTGCCGTTGCTCACCAGCGCGACGATGCGGGTCTCGAAGCCGCGCGTCAGTTCGTCGGCCCATTCAACGTGCATCCAGCGTTCGCTGTCGCGGTCGAACAGCTTCTTGCCGGTCAGGCACTCGGCGGTGTGCACGATCAAGCCTTCGCCGCGGCCCAGGTAGCCGACGATGGCGTCGCCCGGGATCGGCCGGCAGCAGCTGGCGAGCTGCACCGACGCGCCTTCGCTGCCGTCGACGAAAACCACCGTCTGCGCCGGCGCTGCTTCGTCGTGGCCGTAGCGGCCCATGGTCAGCGTCACCGCGTCGGGCCGGTTGCCCTTTTCGATCATCAGTTGCGCCAGCCGCTTGGCGACGATGATCGCGATCTTGCGCCCCAGGCCGATGTCGACCAGCAGATCGCCGCGGCTGCGGTTGCCGCTCCAGCGCGTGAGCTGCTGCCACAGCGCCGCGGCACTGGCCTCGCCCGGGTCGGCCGACGGCAGTTTCAGGCCCTCGGCGCGCAAAGCCTGGGTCAGCATCTTTTCGCCCATGGCGCGCGATTCATCGGCCTCCATGTTCTTCAGGTAGTGGCGGATCTTCGAGCGCGCGCGGCCGGTGCGCACCATCGTCAGCCAGCCCGGGCTGGGGCGCGCGCCGGGCGCGGTGATGACCTCGACGACGTCGCCGCTGCGCAGTTCGGTACGCAGCACCACGGGCTCGCCGTTGACCTTGGCTGCCACCGTGTGGTCGCCGACATCGGAATGGATCGCATAGGCGAAGTCCACCGGCGTGGCGCCGCGCGGCAGCGCCAGGATCTTGCTCATCGGCGTGAAGACATAGACGGCGTCGGGGAAGAGGTCGATCTTCACGTGTTCGAGGAACTCGCCAGCGTCGCCGGTCTCATCCTGGATGTCGACCAGACTTTGCAGCCACATCGCGCCCAGGCGCTGGGCGTCGGCGACGCCGCCATGCTTGGCGCCGGCCTTGTAGAGCCAGTGGGCGGCGATGCCTTTTTCGGCCACCGCGTGCATCGAGTCGTTGCGGACCTGGAACTCGATCGCCGTGCCCAGCGGGCTCACCAGCGTGGTGTGCAGCGACTGGTAGCCGTTGGCCTTGGGGATGGCGATGTAGTCCTTGAAGCGGCCCGGCGCCGGCTTGTAAAGCTGGTGCAGCACGCCCAGCGCCAGATAGCACTCGGGCAAGCTTGGCACGACGATGCGAAAGCCGAAGATGTCGCTGACCTGGGCGAAGCCCGAGTGCTTCTCGCGCATCTTGCGGTAGATCGAGTAGATCGTCTTCTCGCGGCCCGAGACCTGAACGCGGATCTTCTGGCTGGCGAAGGCGCGCTCGACTTCCTTTTGCACACGCTCGACGATGTCGCGCCGATGGCCGCGCGCACGCTGCACCGCCTTGGCCAGCGCGCCGTGGCGCCAGGGGTGCAGGTGCTGGAACGACAGCTCCTGCAGTTCGCGATAACTCTGGTTCAGGCCCAGGCGGTGGGCGATCGGGGCGTAGATGTCGAGCGTCTCGCGGGCGATGCGCTGGCGCTTGTCGAGCGCCATCGCCTGCATCGTGCGCATGTTGTGCAAGCGGTCGGCGAGCTTGATGAGGATCACGCGGACGTCGCGCGACATCGCCAGCAACATCTTGCGGAAGCTCTCGGCCTGGCCTTGCTCGCGGGTGCTGAAGTGCAGCTTGTCGAGTTTGGTCAAGCCGTCGACCAGGTCGGCGGTCGGGGCGCCGAACTGCTCGATCAGTTCGGTCTTGGTGACACCCTTGTCCTCGATGGTGTCGTGCATCAACGCGGCCATGATGGCTTGCACGTCGAGCCGCCAGTCGGCGCACAGGCCAGCCACCGCGATCGGGTGGGTGATGTAGGGCTGGCCGCTGTGTCGGAACTGCCCCAGGTGGGCCTCGTCGGCGAACTTGTAGGCCGCGCGCACCAGCTTGAGGTCGGCCTTGGAGAGGTAGGACAGCTTGTCGGTCAGCGCAGCGAACGAGGTGGCCTCGATCGCCGGCAGCGTCACCGTCGTGAACGCAGCGCGCTGCAGTCCTTGCAGTGCGGAAGGCAACAATTCAGCGGCGAGCGAGCGAATCCCCATCGCCCGAATTTAGCGCGCTTTGGGAGCTTCGACAGACGGTGGCGCAAAAGACAACGGGCGCCTGCTCGTGGAAAGCGGGCGCCCGTGGGCGGGAAGGCCGGGTCAGTCGATCAGACTGGCACCTTGCGCAGCATCTCGATGCCCACTTCGCCAGCGGCGATCTCGCGCAGCGCGGTGACGCCGGGCTTGTTCTTGGCTTCGACCTTGGGCGCATGGCCCTGGCTCAGCATGCGTGCCCGGTAGGTCGCAGCCAGCACGAGCTGGAAGCGGTTCGGGATCCGGACGAGGCAGTCTTCGACGGTGATGCGGGCCATGGGGTGGGGTGCTTTCTGGGCGGATCAGATCAGATCGAGAGCGGCAAACACCTGCGAGCGGTTGCGCCGCTGCGCCGCGTACTTGAGGCGCTGCGAGTGAACCACGGTTTTCAGATCGAAAAGCGCGGTCCCGAACAAGGCATTGATTATAACGAAGTCGAAGTGCCGGGCCTGGGCCACCTCTTCGCGCGCATTTTTCATGCGCAGCGCGATCACCTCCGGGCCGTCCTCGCCGCGGCGCTGCAGACGCTGGCGCAACTCGTCCCAGCTCGGCGGCAGGATGAAGATCAGCACCGCGTGGGCGAACAGCTGCTTGATCTGCAACGCGCCTTGCCAGTCGATTTCCAGGATCACGTCTTCGCCGCGCTGCAGGTGGTCCTCGATGGCGCTGCGCGAGGTGCCGTAGAGGTGGCCATGCACCTGGGCCCATTCGAAGAAGTCGCCATGATCGACCATGGCGCGGAACCTGGCGTCGTCGACGAAGTGGTAGTCACGACCCGACTGCTCCTGGCCGCGCGGCGCGCGTGTCGTGTGCGACACCGAGACCACGAGCTGCGAGTCGAGTTCCAGCAAGGACTTGACGAGGCTGGACTTGCCGGCGCCGCTGGGGGCGGCGACGACGAACAGGTTGCCGGGTGTTTCCATCGGCAAATTCTACGGGGCGGGCCGGCCCGCGGCAGCGCGCTGCGGGCCGGCCGTCGTGAACTTTCAACCGGGCGCGAGCCCGGCCGTCCGTCGCTCAACGGGTGTTGCTGGCCATGCGCACCGGGGCGAGCAACTCGCTGCGGTTCTGGGCATTGTTGGCAAAACCGTGCGGCTCGGCGTTGGCCAGCTGCGACTCGCCGCTGGCGATCGCCGCAGCCGTCTCGGCGTTCACTTCGGCGCGGCTGCGGCTTGCGCCGGCCAGCACCAGCACCGGGTACTGGCCTTCGGTCACGCCTTGGTAGCCAGCGGCGCGGGCTTGCTGCAACTCGGCCAGCACGCTGGCGCGGCTGGTGGTGGACGTCGCCGGCAGCGGCAGCTCGTAGGTGGCTTGCTGTGCCTGGGCGGCACCGGCAGCGAACAGCGAGAGGGCGGCGGCGGCAATGATCGTGGTGGTCTTCATGGTGGAGCTCCTTGAGTAGGGTGGGTGGGTTCTGGGTCTTCAGGGCCGGCTGTTTCGCCGACCACAAAATGAACTTTAGAAAGCCAAAACCACACCCAGCGGACAGCCGGATGACAAATTCGTAATCCAGCGCCAGTTTGAAAAATGCGACCATTGACCCACTGTTCACCCACCCAAGCCCCCCGCCGCCATGCGCATCCTGGTCGTCGAAGACGAAATCAAGCTCGCTCAGTACCTGCACAAGGGCTTGAGCGAGAACGGCCATGTGGTCGATCTCGCCCATGACGGCATCGAGGGCCGGCGCCTGTCCACCGGCGGCCAGTACGACCTGGTGCTGCTGGACCTGATGCTGCCCGGCGTCGACGGCTACGGCGTGCTGGCGTCGCTGCGCGCGCTGCAGCACTACACGCCGGTGCTGATGCTGACGGCGCGCGACAAGGTCGAGGACCGGGTGCGCGGCCTGGAGCAGGGCGCGGATGACTACCTCGTCAAGCCCTTCGCCTTCTCTGAATTGCTGGCGCGCGTGGGCGCGCTGCTGCGACGCGGCGCACCGGCCGGGGCGGGTGCGAGCAGCACCCAGCTGCGCCTGGCCGACCTGGACGTGGACCTGCTGGCGCGCAAGGCCACCCGGGCCCAGCAGCGGCTGGACCTGACGGTGAAGGAATTCAACCTGCTGACCTTGCTGCTGCGCCGGCGCGGCCAGATCCTGTCGCGCACCACCTTGGCCGA